>DASPRG010000097.1:0-4815 GCA_035624555.1 Thermodesulfovibrionales bacterium | reverse complement strand
GAATTGAAGGAGAAGAATGCCAATGCCCTCGTATGGGTGGATGATCCCGGGTTGGCCCTCATCTTCAATGCCTTGTCTGGGTATAACGAATTCCAGGCGAGAACCGATCTGGATCGGTTTTTGGAAGGGTTGGAAGGACCCAGGGGGGTTCATCTTTGTGCCAAACCGGATTGGGATTTTCTCCTGAAATCAAAAATCGATATTCTTTCCTTCGATTCCTTCAATTGCGGAGCCATCATCGTCAACTACCCATCCTTAGGAGATTTTGTGAACAGAGGAGGAATGATTTCTTGGGGAATCGTTCCCACCTACACAGAACTTTTGGAACAGGAGACGGTTGATTCTCTGATGGAGAAGCTTGAGACCTTTTGGGAGGACCTCTCTCGCAAGGGAGTGGATCTAAAAAGGTTGCTTCGTCAATCCCTCCTGGCGCCGGCCACCTGTAATTTGCTCAATCCGGATAAAGAGAAGACCGTTGAAAAGGCATTTGAGGTTTTAAGGGGTTTGTCCGAGAAAATAAGAAAGAAGTATCAGTTGAGTTAAGAGTTAAGAGTTATAAGTTATGAGTTATGAGTAAAAAATATATCCCTGAAAACTAATCACTGGAAACTGTTTACTGTTTTTGGCAGCCAGGAAAAGACCTGCTATGTCACACAGATAAAATGCTTACCGCTGCTTCCTTCCGGATCTGACGGGGTTAACACCCATCCGTTGCATAGTGCCCTTCCCTGGCTGCGCACAACAGTGAAAAGTGAACAGTGAATAGTAATTAGTAAAAATTTAGCTGTTAAAACTTCTTATTTATTAACACTATTCACTAGTCACTGATGACTGTTTACTGTCTTTCAGTGGCGGAGAGAGAGGGATTTGAACCCTCGGTAAGGTTTTTAAGACCCCACACACGATTTCCAGTCGTGCTCCTTCAGCCTCTCGGACATCTCTCCACTTATAGTAATACGCCATGAGCGATTCGTAACAAGTCAACTAAGATATTTATTACTTTATTGCACATCACGCATTACGGATTACGTGTCACGGTCTTTATTAAGATTAATGAAAAGGTAGATATAAAATCAAGGATGCGAGCCCGAGAGCTTTTTCCTCAATAACTCATTTACCATCTGAGGGTTTGCTTGGCCTTTTGTCAGCTTCATGACATGACCTACAAAGAACCCCAAAAGTTTTTCCTCGCCGGCCTTATAACGAGCAACTTCTTTTGGATTCTTTGCAATGACAGCGTCAACAATCTTTTCGATTTCGCCTGCGTCACTTATCTGTACGAGGCCCTTTTCTTTCACAATGAATTCCGCATCCTTCCCGGTCTTATACATCTCTTCAAAGACTGTCTTTGCAATCTTCCCGCTTATTGTTCCATTCTCTATGAGTCTTAACATTCCAACAAGTTGTTTAGGTTTCAAAGGACTTTCTTCGATTGATTTATTCTCCTCATTTAATAATCTCAGTAAGTCGCCTTGCACCCAGTTTGCAACAATCTTTGGTTGCCCGCCAAGTTTAACTACTTCCTCATACCAATCGGCAAGATGCTTTTCTGATGTAAGCAGGTCAGCATCATATTCTGGAAGTCTGTATTCAGAGACAAACCGTTCTCTCTTTGTATCAGGGAGCTCTGGCAGGGATTTCTTTATATCATCAATCCATCTCTGGTCAATGATGATGGGTACAAGGTCGGGTTCAGGAAAATACCTGTAGTCATGAGCCTCTTCTTTGGTTCGCATGGATTCTGTTATTCCTCTTTCCGGGTTCCATAGTCTTGTTTCCTGAACAATCTTCCCACGCTCGTCGAGTATCTTCTTCTGCCGCTCTATCTCATATTCGAGGGCTTTCTCCACAAATTTAAAAGAATTAAGATTTTTGATTTCTGTTTTTACCCCGAGCTCTTTCTGATCAGCAGGTCTTACAGACACATTCGCATCACACCGAAGGGATCCCTGCTCCATATTTCCATCACAGACTTCAAGATACTGGAGGATTGCTCTCAATTTTTTCATGTACTCTACAGCTTCCCTTGGGCTTCTGATATCCGGTTCTGAAACTATTTCCATGAGAGGGACCCCAGCCCTGTTTAAATCTACAAAGCTATAATGTCCTCCATCCGTCTTAGGCGGAGCAGACTCATGGATATTTTTACCAGCATCTTCTTCCATATGGATTCTGGTAATGCCGATCTTCTTTATTGTTCCACCAATAACTATTTCTACATATCCATGCTCGCATATCGGAAGCTCATACTGGCTGATCTGGTATCCCTTAGGAAGATCAGGGTAAAAGTAATTTTTTCTTGCAAATCGACTATGGGAAGAAATGTTAGAGTCCATTGCAAGGCCTGATTTTATGGCAAACTCAATGGCCTTTTTATTTAAAACAGGGAGCACTCCGGGCATACCTATACATACAGGACATGTCTGAGTATTCGGCTCCGAGCCGAATTTTGTAGAACAACGACAAAATATTTTTGTCTCTGTTAGCATCTGCGCATGGACCTCAAGACCGATAACCACTTCGTACTTCATAGGTTAGGTCTCCTTGTATGCCATTCTGTTGACTGCTCGTAGGCGTGTGCGACTTTAAAAATAGATTCTTCATCGAAATGCCTTCCGATGAGCTGTAGCCCAACAGGAAGATTCTTTGATGTGAATCCGCACGGTATGGAAATCCCGGGAACCCCGGCAAGATTTACAGAAATCGTGAATATGTCGGATAGATACATCTGAAGAGGGTCTGCAGCCTTCTCGCCAACTTTAAATGCTGCAGTAGGGGATATGGGTGTGACGATAATATCCACTTCCTGAAAGGCCTTCTCGAAATCCTGCCTGATGAGTGTCCTCACCTGCTGAGCCTTCTTGTAATATGCTTCATAGTATCCTGATGAAAGGGCATACGTGCCGAGCATGATTCTCCTCTTTATCTCTGCGCCAAATCCCTGTGCTCTCGTATTCATATACATATCCATGAGATCTTTGCCACCTGCTCTAAAGCCGTATTTCACTCCGTCGTATCGTGCAAGGTTAGAAGAGGCCTCTGATGTAGCAAGGATATAATATGTTGCAATGGCATAACCTGTATGTGGCAAAGATATCTCAACAGGGATTGCACCGAGGACTTCGAGTTTTTTTGTCGCCTCTTTAACGAGGACCTCGACTTCCCTTTCCATACCTTCAATAAAGTATTCCTTTGGCACACCTAATTTTATTCCCTTGATATCCTGACCAAGGATTGCCGTAAAATCAGGCACGGGGAGAGGAGCTGATGTAGAGTCAAGTGGGTCATGACCAGATATGACATTCATCAGTATTGCAGTATCTTCCACATTCTTTGTGAGAGTCCCTATCTGATCGAGAGATGATGCAAAGGCAACAAGGCCGTATCTTGATACCCTGCCGTACGTTGGCTTTAATCCGACAACTCCGCAAAAAGCAGCAGGCTGTCTGATTGAGCCCCCTGTATCAGAGCCTAATGCTGCAATGCATTCGTCTGAGGCAACTGCTGCTGCAGAGCCACCGCTTGAACCCCCTGGTATTCTCTCCAGATCCCAGGGATTCCTTGTGACATAAAAGCTCGAGTTTTCTGTCGACGAGCCCATTGCAAATTCATCCATGTTTGTCTTTCCAATAAGGATATACCCTTGTTCGCTTAATCTTGACGTCACAGTGCTTTCATAGGGTGGTATGAAATCGGAGAGTATTTTTGAAGCACAGGTTGTCAGGATACCTTTTGTGCAGATATTGTCTTTGATGGCGAGAGGGATCCCGAATAAGAATTCTTTTTTCTTTGTCTCTACATTTATTTTTCCCTGCACTTCATCAGCCATCTTTAAGGCTTTGTCTTCTGTCGTGGTAACGAAGGCCTTTACACGGTTCTCAACAGCCCCTATCCTTCCATAGATAGATTTGACTAAATCTTCAATAGAGATCTCTTTTCTATCGAGCAGAGCTCTGACCTCTGAAATCGTGAGACTATAAAGCTTCAATATTTCTTCCTCTATATAGGAACTTTATTCACTCCGGATATTCTGAATTGATTCATTATGGCACGGCATAATCAATATCTCAAGCGGGCAGTTCTATTGACATAGGTGAGGAAATACATTATCTTAAAAAACAATGAGAAACCACATGCATAGGAGATCGCAGGATCTCCTTCTCCTTATAATCATAATTCCCCTTGTCAGCCTTTTTTCAGAAATCGGTTCAATGCTCTGTGCCGAGCAAAAGGCTGATCTACCATCTCCTAAAACTCAAGTGGTTGCACAGGCTGATGAAGATGAAGGCGAGGGAGAGGTTCAGGCACCACCTGCAGTGACAAAACCGCCTGAAACGAAAGGGGAGACTCCTATCAAGCAAATGCCACCTGCAGAGGTAAAACCACCAGTAGAGGCAAAACCACCCGCAGAGGAAAAACCATCTGCTGAGGAAAAACCCACCGAAGTTAAAGAGGAGGTTCCTGTCAAACCAGTGCCACCAAAGGCTGAAAAGAAGCCAGCAGACGTAAGTTTCTTCTTCGATGATGCTGACGTCTATGAAGTGATCCAGACGATCTTCGGCGAGGTGCTTAAAGTCAATTACATCGTGGATCCAAAGATAAAAGGAAGAGTTAATTTCAGGACGACTACACCTATCCCCAAGGACCAGGTGCTTTCTGTCATGGAGATCATCCTCAGACTGAATGGTATCGCTGTTGTTGAAGAACAGGGTCTCTACAGGATTATATCTATTGCTGATATCCCTAAGGAGCCGGCCCCCATACGTTTTGGGAGAGACCCTAATGCAGTTGAATTAAAGGGTATTGCCATTGTTC
>DASPRG010000084.1:0-2930 GCA_035624555.1 Thermodesulfovibrionales bacterium | reverse complement strand
AGGTTACCTACGTGTTACTCACCCGTCCGCCACTAAGACAATGCTGTATTGCTACAGCACTGACCCCGTTCGACTTGCATGTGTTAGGCACGCCGCCAGCGTTCGTTCTGAGCCAGGATCAAACTCTCATCTGAAATCTGGATGGTATGCTACGCACGTTTTTGTATTTTCAAAGAACATTTCAAAGAACATCTTAAAAAAGTATAATACCATACATCAAGGCATTGAATCTTGTCAATCTTAGAGAAATAGGGGTTTGACAGCATCATATTGTTACTAAGCCTTTTCACTCGTTATGAACCAAACAGACATTTTTATAATGAAGAAGATGCGCTCGGATGCATTCAAAGATATGGCTTAGAGAGTCGGTTGATTTTATCGTACCTACTATGTTATAAAAATAGGCTATTTATTCTTGTCCAAATTCGAAATGTAGATGCTGTAGATGCACAGAGAATGAAACGGTGAGGAGGCGCTGATCATGAATGTCTACGAAAATATAATAATCCTTAATGCATCCCTTCCTGATGAAGAGATTGAGGCAGCTATTACAAAGATTAAGGAGTTTATTGCAGGTCAAGGCGGACAAATAGTAAAGACAAACATCTGGGGTAAGAAAAAACTCACCTATGAGTTTAAAAAACAGAAAAAGGGTTTGTACGTACTTTTGGTATATAAGACACTGCCGTCGACAATTAAAAAGCTTGAGGAGTTCTATAAAGTCTTTGAACCTGTCATAAAACATTCTGTCATAAAACTAGGCACAAAGCAGGTAGAACATCTTGAAAAAACTGAGGCAGCCTCAGAACAGGTAGAACAAAAAAAAGAGGGCTAAGATGTATAACAAGGTAATACTCATAGGCAATCTCACAAAAGACCCTGAACTCAGGTACACCCCGCAAGGAACACCTGTAGCCTCCTTCAGACTGGCAGTGAATTACAGGTACAAACAGTCCGCCTCTGGCGGAGACGATATGAAACAGGAAACGCTTTTTATAGATAATGTCGTTTTTGGAAGGCAGGCAGAATCATGTAGTAAGTATCTCAATAAAGGTAGCCCTGTACTTGTAGAGGGTAGACTTCAGGAAAGAAGATGGGAATCTGACGGACAGCAGAAGAGTAAGTTCGAAGTCATTGCTCAGTCAGTAAAGTTCCTTTCAAGAAGGGCAGCTCCTGAAGAGATGGCAACAGAAGGGGATGTTGTTCCTCCAGAAGAAACTACTGATTTAGAACCATTTTGAGGAGAAGAGAGATGCCATATCAGCAGAAAAGATTCCAGAGAAAGAAGTTTTGCAGGTTCTGTGCAGATAAGACAGAGTTCATAGATTATAAAGATATTAGAATTCTTAGAAGCTATCTCACGGAGAGAGGGAAGGTCCTTCCGAGGAGGATGACTGGCACGTGTGCAAAGCACCAGAGGGAGCTTACAGAATCGATAAAGCGAGCAAGAAGTGTAGCTCTCCTTGCCTTTGCAGAAAAGTAGGATGAGGATTCCAAAGAGTTGGGTCCCCCTTTTAGCAAAAAAGATCGTAAATAACATTGTAGCAAAAGGACTCGTTAAACCCACCGTAGTGTTAGAGAAACTCATTTTAGAAACAGAAGATCTCCTCCTCAATGAACTTACCGTCGAAGACAGGTTGAACGAAGAGGTGAGAGGACTTTTAAAAAAATACGCTCCTGAAATAGAGAAGGACCACCTTGACTACAGAAAACTCTTTGAACTGACTAAACAGAAACTGGTGAGAGAACGAAACCTGATATTATGATGCTCTCCGAGGATAAGATCTCGCATCTCAGCCATGTACTCTTTAAGGGGCTGGTCGAGAAAAACCTTATTGAAGCAGTCGGGGAAGAAGGTAAGATAAGAGCAGAAATTAAAAGAACAATTATATCAGACCTGAAGGTTGGAGAAGAGATTGATGCTGTTGTCAGGAAGAAACTCCTTTCCTTTTCAAAAAAGTTAGCTGAAGGGAGCCCTGAGTGGGAGGTCCTGTACAAGAAATTTTTCAGGGAACAAGAGGTAAAAAGAGGCAGGGCTTCGGGTTAATATGCCTGAGGCATATTAAAATAAAGTATGGACTCCTTTATCTCAAATGTGACAGAAAAAGAGGTAAAGAGGGAAAAGGCAAAAGCACGAATACTGAAGAAGTCCCAGTGGTGGAAGCGAAAATGCGCAGAAGGACTTTGCTATTACTGCAAAAAGAAAGTAGCCCCGAAAGCACTTACCCTTGACCACATAGTGCCTATCATACGAGGTGGAAAATCAACAAAGGGAAATATTGTTCCAGTTTGCAAGGAATGCAACAACAAGAAGAAGTATCTCCTTCCGATTGAATGGGCAGAATACGTTGAGAGAGTAACTGAAAATACCGCATATCTCTAACATCTCACTTCTTTCTTCCATTTTGGTAATAACAAAAAAGATATGATATAATTTTTAATCTTTGGGGAGTCGTCCAGTGGCAGGACGGCAGACTCTGGATCTGCTTACAGGGGTTCGAATCCTCTCTCCCCAGCCAAAAAACAGTTATTAGTGAATAGTGAACAGTTATCAGCAATAAATTTCTTATTTTTTTCCGTGTCCTTATACTGTTCACTTTCAACTATTTACTTTTCACTGTAGTTATTGGTCCCATCGTCTAGAGGCCTAGGACGTGGCCCTCTCAAGGCTAAAACACGGGTTCGAATCCCGTTGGGACCGCCACTTATAAAATAAAGCGGAATCACCTGGAGGGAGTTTTTAAATGTCTGTTAGTGCAACCAAAAAGATGACCATGGCAGAAAAAGCATTACAAGAATCAGAGAAAAAATATAGAGACCTTGTTAACAATGCTCTTGTGGGAATATATAAGACCAATCTCAGAGGGGATATTCTCTACGTGAATAAAGCTTTGTGGAGAATGCTGGAATTTGAATCACAAGAAGAGATG
>DASPRG010000079.1:0-7414 GCA_035624555.1 Thermodesulfovibrionales bacterium | reverse complement strand
AAATCCTAAATTCTAAACAAGCACGAATGCTCAAAATAAGAAAATGAAAACCTTTTTAACTTGATAATTCCCTGTTAGCTTGCTACAGGGTTTCCTTGTGTCATTCTCTGGCTTGACCAGAGAATCCAGTTCCTTTCTTCTGGATTACCCGATCAAGTCGGGTAATGACATTAACTTTTCATGTTTAAGATACCCTGCGGTCTTGCCGCAGGTTTCTTCAATTTGCTTAGGATTTAGAGATTAGGATTTAGAATTTTAATGCTTGGCCATTGGTAATAAAAGATTGGCTTTTACATCAAATTCTTCTGTTTCCTTTTATGCCAGAAGATGTAGGCTACAATTAGCAATGTACAGCCTGCGAGGATATACAGACCCCACTGTCTACTGATCTCCAGGACCTTTCTCCTATTATTGCCAACAAAATAGCCTATACATGCCAGTACCCCAACCCATATGCCTGCTCCGAAAGTGGTATAAAAGCAAAATTTTTTGAGGTCCATTCTGGCAAGCCCTGCAGGGAAGGATATATAATGCCTGATGCCTAAAATAAGCCTTCCCACAAAGGTGCTGATATTTCCATGTACTTGGAAAAAAGTTTCTCCTTTTATGAAGTGCTTCTGTGAAATACCAAAGTATTTTCCGTACTTAAGGATAAAAGGTCTGCCAAGATAAATGGCGATGGCATAATTAAAAAGGGCACCCAGCAAGCTTCCAGTAGTACCTGATAGTATCACTCCAGTCCAGCTCATCTGGTTCTGTGATATGAGATAACCTGCAGGGGGGATTACAAGTTCTGACGGAAGGGGTATAAAGGTACTTTCGATGAACATCAATATCATGATACCAGGATAGCCCATAGAGCCAACCGCATCTACAAGCCAGTTTAAGAAAATCTGTAGTTCATGCATAAAGTTCAGTATAACCTTTTTATAAAATATTTTTAGGTTTAAGGAGCTTATGACAATAACCGTAGTTTTGGTCGGGGCGAGCAGATTTGAACTGCCGACCACTCACACCCCAAGCGAGTGCGCTACCAGGCTGCGCTACGCCCCGATTTTTAATGAAGCTGATTGAGTATATCTCTGAGTCTTTTCTTGACCTGTTCGATCACCATGGAAGGTTTTCGAGTTTCAGCTGTCCTGGGCACAGGTTCAGGGTCAACAGCACGGATAGGGATACCGCCAAGTCTCTTTCGGACCCCTTCTATAGTATATCTCTCTTGGTATAAAAGCCTTTTTATATAAAGAAGGAACTCCACGTCCTTCTTTATATAGACCCTCTGTCCCGATTTATTTTTCCTTGGTTTAAGGAAGGGAAACTCTGTCTCCCAGTACCTCAGAACATAAGGCTCGACACCAACGATTCTGCTAACCTCCCCTATCTTATAAAAGAGCTTATCCGGTATAGGGGTCTCAGGTTTCGGAAGTTCAAAGACAGATTTATACATTCACCTTTTCTATAGCCGATTTGAGTTGATTGCTAGACCTGAAGGTAATCGTTTTTCTGGGTGTTATCTCCAGGTCTTCCCCTGTCTTTGGGTTTCTGCCTCTCCTTGCATTTTTTTTCCTTACATTGAAGGTGCCGAAACCAGATAATTTAACTGACTCACCCTCTACAAAGCTCTGCTTCATCGTATCAAAGACTAACTCTACGATCTCCAGCGCTTCTTTTTTTGAGAGTCCTATTTTCTCAAATATTGCATCTACTAAATCTGCCTTAGTCATAGAACCCCCTCCTAATAATTTTCTTAATTATATTGAGGACATATATACTTGTCAAGAAGAATTTAGTTTAAGACAGCAAAGGTTCTCAAAGAAATCTCGTGTATCATCTCATAGATAGCTTTATGGTATTTGTTATTCTGAATGGAGCGAAGAATCTCATCTTTAGATTATTCATTCACTTCATTCTTCGCATGACAGTGTAAGGAATTGTTAGGAACAGTATACTAACAAGATTGACCACTTGCTTATAGAGAGGATATTTTTTATAGTTCATTATTGCTGATGGCTTTTAGAGTTGTGAAATGTATGCTTTGAGAAAATTGTGAGAGGTGAAAATGATCCATCCCATTCTCTTAGTAGAAGACGATAGGAAAATTGCGAATATTGTAAAAGTATATCTCGAGGGTGCTGGCTTCAGAATTGTTCATGCTCAGAAAGGCAAGGATGCCATAGAGTTTGCATTAAAAGAAATGCCTCTTCTTGTAATACTTGATTTGAAGTTACCTGACATTAGTGGAGAGGAGGTATGCCAGGAGCTCAAAGAAGTAGGAGATTTCCCCATCATTATGCTGACATCTAAATCCTTGGAGGAAGAGAGGATTGCAGGTTTTGCCCTCGGGGCAGACGACTACGTAATAAAGCCCTTTAGTCCGAAGGAATTGGTATACAGGGTAAAGGCGGTATTAAAACGGGCAAGGAAAGATGATTTAGATGCTGCAAAACCTATCAGTTTCAACAATGGACTATTAATTATTGATGGCCGTAGCTATGAGGTTAAAAAGAAGGAAAGGCCTATAGATCTAACACCCACGGAATTTAAGGTCCTCTTTACTCTTGCATCTTCTCCACAGAAGGTCTTCACGAGAGAGGAGCTTGTAGAAAAAGCCCTCGGATATCAATTCGAAGGTTACGAGAGGAGCATCGATGCTCACATAAAGAATATCAGGCATAAGATAGAAGACGATCCGAAAAACCCATTATTTATTCTTACTGTTTATGGCCTCGGGTACAGGTTTAGCGGGAAAAAGGATGCTTAGAAGTCTCTGGATTAAGTTTTTTCTGCTACTTTTCGCTGTTTCCATGGTTGCACTTTCTGCAGCATTTTTTCTACGTGAGTTGATGATAAGAGATTTCAGGGACTACCTTGAGGGTGAGATGGAAGACAGGGCGTACCGGGTAATAGCTAATTTTGAAGGAACGTATGAAAAATATTCCACATGGAAAGAGGACGTCATTGCTGAAGATGCTGTCTGGGCATACATGATGGGACTGGAAATAAAACTAAAAGACATGAATGACAATGTCATAATAGACACCAAAACAGCAATCGATAAACTCCCACCGTTAATGCAAAGGCGGATCCTATCTATCTCTGAAACAAGGGCATCAACAGAGACAGAGGATTTTCTTCCTTACCCTCTTTTTTTAGCTGGAAAAGAGATCGGGCGCCTTGAAGTGAAGTTCCTTCTCCCTGAAAAAGAATTTATTTTTATAGAAAAGTCAAATAAGTTTCTGTTCATCTCTCTTTTTGCATTAGGAGGATCGGCTGTTTTATTTAGTATCATTTTTTCAAGGAAATTAACAAATCCTATAAAGAAACTTGACTCTGCGGCTAAGGCCATTAGTGAAGGGGAGCTTAAAAGCAGAGTGGAAGTCCTTGGTAGAGATGAAATAAGCAGATTGTCTGATACATTCAATAAGATGGCTCAAAACCTGGAGAAACTGGAATCGCTGAGAAAAAAACTCATTTCAGATGTTGCCCATGAACTCAGGACACCGATAAGTGCTGTCAGAGGAGAGATCGAAGGCATGATAGACGGATTAATCCCAGTGGACAAAGAACATCTCCATTCTTTATATGAAGAGATTAACAGGCTAAAAAATATCCTCGAGGGCATTGAAGATGTCTCTCAGGCTGAGGCGAGTGTTAGCTGGCTCAGAAGACAGACCTTCAAGCTCAGGCCATTTTTAAATAACATCATGGAAAGATTCTCCAGACTCTTGTCAGACAAGGGTATCTCCTTTGAGATCCAATGTAATGAAGAACTTTTTATGAATGCCGATCCTGACAAACTCAGCCAGATTATTATCAATCTTTTAACGAATGCAATGAAAGCCACAGATAGAGGAGGGAATATATGGATAAAGGCAGGGAGAAAGAATTCAGAGGTTTTTATAGAAGTCAGTGATACTGGACATGGTATCAGGCCAGAAGACCTTCCCTTTATTTTTGAGAGATTTTACAAAGTTGCCGAGGGAGGTCTTGGTCTCGGACTTGCCATTGCAAAGGATATTGCAGAGGCCCATGGAGGGCGAATTGAGGCAAAGAGTATATATGGGAAGGGTTCATCTTTTACCATTTTCATACCCCCTTAAGTATTCACAATTTTTCATAATTTCTTCGATAGACCTTCACAATCCTTTGATATGCTTTAAGCATAAATCGAGGGAAGGAGGTGAAGGTGAATGAAGAAAAAAACCATAATAGGTTTGGTGATGGTTTTAGGGCTTCTTATAATGAGCGCTGTCTATGCCTCAGGATATCGAGGTCCTTACGGAATGAACACTTGGCAGAGCGTAGATGTGGAAAATGTAAAGCAATTCCAGAAAGAAACACTGAGTTTAAGAGATGAGCTCATTACAAAAAGGCTTGAGCTTCGGCAAGAGTGCGGAAAACAAGACTCTGATTCAGATCGCATTACAGCTCTAAGAAATGATATCAGAGACATCCGGTCAAAAATTAAAGAAGTTGCTGATAAGTATGAAGTTCCTCTTGGGTGCATGAAATGGCATAATAGAGGAGAAAGATGTATGGGAGGCCCTATGGCACAGAACAGGTGTATAGCGGGCCGTAATTGGTAGGGATAATTATCAGGGAGCTTTAAGCTCCCTGATATATAACAAAGTATTCTGGAACGATGAGTTTAAAATTAATGAAAAAGATACTGCTGATAATCTTTCTGACAATCTCTTTGTCGGTACCTGCTTCTCATGCTCTGGCTCAACCTGAGTGGTGGAAAGCACAGGAGGAATGGAAAGTTCAGAAAGGGCAGAAAGCTCAGGAAAGACCAAAGGACCAGGAAGAGTGGAGGGCGCAGGAAAGATGGAAATCCCATGAAGGCTGGAAAACTCAGAATGGTCAGAATGGATGGAAAGGCGGCAGGTGTCCGTATGGAGACTATTATCTTGGTCCTCGAGAAGGACGATATGGTGCAAGAAAAGCAGTCAGAACAGAGGCGGAAGCCAGGAATATACTCCGGTGGTATTTTTCTCCACGAAAAGCAATGATAGGTGATATTAAAGAAAGGGATTGGTTTTTTGAGGCAGAGATAAAAGACAGGAACAACAGACCTGTTGATAGAGTGATTATAGATAAAAGAACAGGAAGGATACGATCAATTTATTAGAACAAAAAGGAGTAAACCATGAAAAAAATAATACCACTGATCTTCATATTGGCAGCACTTTTTTTGATACCATCATATTCTTATCCTTCATCCCTTGGAGGAGTTCATCTGAGTCTTATTGATGGTGATGTCCAGATATATACAGAGGATAACGCTGAATGGGTAGCTGCTGACATAAATATGCCCTTAAGGGATGGCGATAGAATATGGGTTCCGGGAGAAGGAAGAGCTGAGCTTCAGTTAAATGATGGCTCCTCACTTCGACTGACTGAGGACTCCTCTCTCGATATCCTGAGGACAGAAGGACGTTCTTTCCAGTTTTTTCTCAATTCAGGACATGCTTATGTGAATTTCAGGGGATTAAAGGGCACTTTACTTCAGCTGGACACACCTGTTTCTTCTACTCGTGCCTATGAGAGGGGAATATACAGAGTTGATGTTCCTGATGACAGGTACACAGACATTTCTGTAGACAGAGGCGTGGTATATGCTGAGAGCAGAAACGGAAGTACGAGGGTAAGAGAAGGCTACACCTTGTCTCTCAGAGGAGATGACTATGCAGACCTTCATCCCCTGGAACCTTCCAACGGCTGGGAGGATTGGAACGAGGAAAGGGACAGGACTCTGTATGAAAGACAATATAGCACCCGCTATTTACCCGATGAACTTTCCCCATACTCCTATGACTTTGACAGATACGGCAGATGGGTATATGCGAGGGATTATGGTTATGTCTGGACGCCATCAGTTGTTGTCTCTGCTGGGTGGTCTCCATATAGGCTTGGGAGATGGGCATGGATAGGAGGTGATTACGTTTGGGTTTCCTATGAACCATGGGGATGGGTTCCTTATCACTACGGGAGATGGATATTCAATGTGTCAATTGGATGGTGCTGGGTTCCTCCTATAAGGGGTGCTGTATACTGGGGACCTGGATTTGTGGGTTGGGTATATACACCTGAATATGTTGCATGGGTTCCCCTTGCTCCTGGAGAAACATACTATGGTTACGGTTACTATGGTCCCCACAGTGTGAATATAACAAATGTAAGCATAAATAATATCTACGTGAAAAAGGTGTATAAAAATGTATATGTCAACAATGCGGTAACGGTTGTTCACAAGGAAACTTTTGTGAAAGGTAAGCCTGAACCTATGCAGATGAAAGACAACCCATTTCTTAAACAAAGAATCAGTATCGGAAGACCTGGGTTAAAACCGGTAAGAGAAACTACCCAACCTGGTATGAGACAGATATATGGCATGAAGCAGCCTTCTTCAAAGATCAAGGATATAAAGGTTGAGGAGCTAAAGAAGGAACGGCCCCTTGTTAAACCGAAAACTCGCTCTGTCATGAGACCAGGTGCATCAGTAAAGGAGATGCCCTTAAAGCCTGGAAAAGTTGGAGCACCAGGAGAGAGAAAGATAGAAAAACCTGAAAAACAGGAAGTTCCGATGGAAAAGAAAAAGGCATTGCCGGAACAAAGAAGCTCGAAGCCTTCTCCTTCACAGAAAGAAACAGCCCCTGCAAAGAGGAAAGTGGAAAAACCAAGCCCTAAACTTGAACAGAAAGAACCCGGAGCTCCTCCAAAGAAAGAAACAGAAAAACCCCCAAAAAAGAAAGTACCGGAAGAAAAAGAGAAGGTATCTCCTGAACAGAAGAACCCGGAGCAGAGAGAAATGGAGAATCCTGGTGATCGCAGAACGCAAATTTACGATAAGCTACAAAGTGAAAGAAAAATGAGAATACCTAATGAACGTCAGCTTATGGTGAAGAAAGAAAGGACACAAAGACCTACGGAGAAACAAGTAAAGACAGAAAGACAGATGGAAAGCAGGGTAAGAAGTTCTGATCCAAAAAATAAGAAACCTGAATCCTATGACCAGGTCAAACGCCACCAGGAAGGCCAACAATTATTTTAAGTACCGTGGAGGTTGATTAGGTAAAAAATAATCACATTAGAATACCATTAAGATAGCGATGAACCAAAAGATGCTGAAACAAGTTCAGCATGACAGCAACAAAATGTCATTCCGAACTTGTTTCGGAATCTCAAAAATTTTACTTGGGAATCACAGGTTCGTATCAACCTTCATTCCTTTTACTGATTCGACTAGATGGATGAATTCCGCTAATGTTTCTTTGTCTTTTTCTATCATGTCAATAAATTCTATCCCTATGTTATAGTGCTCGGTATCTTTTTTTATCAAGAGACAATGGGTAACTCTTCCCAAAAACCGTATAGAACTATTCTCAGTTAGAGTCATCTCCATAGGCAATTT
>DASPRG010000069.1:0-4360 GCA_035624555.1 Thermodesulfovibrionales bacterium | reverse complement strand
CCAGAGCCTCTGACTTTTCCTCTTCGACCAATTTTTCACGTGCTTCTTTGATAGTAAGAAGTGACTTGACCCGTGCAGAAAGTTCTTTATAATCGAATGGTTTTGGCAAGTAATCATCAGCACCAATTTCCAGCCCTTTTACCTTATTCTCAACCTCCCCTTTCGCAGTAAGCATGAGGACAGGAACATATTTTGTGTTTTCATCTGCTTTAAGCCTCCGGCAGACCTCATAACCATCTAATTTTGGCATCATCACATCGAGAACGATTAAATCAGGATGGTATTGTTCAACTTTTTGAAGGGCTTCTTCACCATCGTTGGCCTCTGCAGTGTCATATCCTTCAGAGCGGAACCTCTTTCTGAGAAGTTCAACCGTGTCAACTGCGTCATCAACAATCAGTATCTTACTCTTTTTCTCCGCCATAGATGCTTTCCCATTTGCCCCTGATATAAGACTTTACCTGATCAGGCAACTCACGGATGTTAATAGGCTTTGAGATGTATCCTTCACAACCAGCTTCGAGTACCTTTGCTCTGTCTCCTTTCATAGCATGAGCAGTTAAAGCAACGATAGGGGTGCCTTTAAATTCCTCCCGGGACTTCAACCTCCTTGTAACCTCATATCCATCAAGCTTAGGTATTGAGATATCCAGCAGGATAAGGTCTGGCCTTTCTCCCACAGCCTTTTCTATTGCCTCTTCCCCATCAGTAGCCTCAACAATCTCATAGCCCTTGTTCTTTAATACCTTGACTACCAGTTCCCGGCTATCCTGATTATCATCAACAATAAGTATCTTCTTAGGCAAATCTTTTTCTCTTTCTTCCATATTCCCTTCTATTATGCCATTTATAAGTTACCACACTAAGTCTTTTTAGCAATGCTGAGTGCTTTTACTGACTCCACAGGTCTCTCAAGTGTCTCTTTCTTCATCGGGAGAGTAAAGCAGAATCTGCTGCCCTCTCCATATTTACTCGTTACCCAGATCATACCCTTATGCAATGAGACCAAACCTTTGACAATACTGAGACCAAGACCCGTGCCTTCATACTGACGTACTGTAGAGGGGTCTACCTGGACGAACTTATCAAAGATTCTGCCGAGATCCTCCTCCTTTATCCCTATACCTGTGTCTTCTACGCAGATCTCTACAAATATCGGTGGCTCTTTAGGTCTTATGCCCCGTTCAGAAGGTTTAGCACTGATAGTAATCCCTCCCTCATGGGTAAACTTAATCGCATTGGCTAGGAGATTGATTAAAATCTGTTTAATCCTCTCCTCATCTCCATAAATGAAAGGTAAGCCCCCACCTATATTAACAGTGAGAGTAAGCCCCTTCTGTTTTATTAAAGGTTCAAAGGTTGGGATAACAGAATCAATAAGCCATTTCAAGTCGAGCTCCCGGAGGTCTAATGTAAACTCTCCTGATTCTATTTTTGATATATCGAGGACATCATTGATCAATTGCAGAAGATGTTTAGCATTGGTAGCAACCTTTTTGAGGCTCTTCTCCTGTTCTTCATTGATAGGGCCATCAACCCTGTCTAATAATAATTCTGTGTAGCCGATGACAGTATTCATAGGGGTCCGAAGTTCATGGGATACGTTGGCAAGGAAAGCAGATTTCAACTTGTCCAGCTCCTTCAGCTCAACTTTATCTTTCTCTAATTGTTCTATGAACTGCATTCTTTCTGCAACAAGGTTTTCCAACGCTCTTTTCTCATTCGAAATCTCCATGTATGACTTGTATATCCAGATAAAGAAGAGACTCACAGAACCTACCAGGAAAAGCGCAAAGGTATTAAAACTTCCGGCAATCGGCTCAAAAAACTTCCAGATATCATCGTTCCCTGTCGGTATAAGGATATGTCTCAGGATGTGACCGAATGATCTGGAAATGGAGAACATAACCCAGGAAGAGGAAAACCAAACCATATAGGTCCACAACACGTTCTCTCTGTCTTTCCTATACAGTGTAATGCTGGCATTTAAACACAGGCTTGATAACACAATAAATGCAATACATCCTATCATATCGGTCATTAATATCGGTAGCAGCGGTAGAATAGCTGTAGCAGACACAGGGGCTTCTCTTCTTTCTTCCATTAAATGTTCCTTCAGCCCCAGATAGAAAAGCAACATTGCGACATTAAGTAATAAGAAATCAAGTCTTCCTATATAATAAAGATAAACCAGACGTTCAATTATTATATCTCTTGTGAAATACTGCAATCCCTCTGTGCTCCCTATTGTCTGAGGTGGCTTAACAAGCTCTGCAGTGCGGCCAATAAACACATTTAGATCCCACAGAATAAAAAAAATCACAGAAAGAAAAAAGTATCTCCAGCCTTTCTGTTTATAAAGACGATTACGGGTAATGACCCAAAAAACGCAGATAAATGCGAAAAGAAGAAATATTCTTCCAAGCTGCTGTGTGTAAATTGCTGGATATTCGTGGGGCACATATCCCCAGGCATTCGAACTAGAGAGAAGGAAGGAAACAACAAGGATGAGGACTTTCATTGCCCTTCACTGACTTTGCTGATTGTTTCCTTGATCTCCTTCAGAAGGTCTTCTTTAGTGAGTACCCCTTTGTTTAAAATCCCTTGTATCATGCCGTTCAGTTCATCGATCTCTTTTTCCGTCAGATCTTTATGGGTAAGGAGTATAAGAGGAATATCCCTGACTCCTTCTGCTGTCTTGAGGTATTTAATAACATCGAACCCACTCATCTCTGGCATTGTTAGATTTAATACGATAAGGTCTGGTCTAAAATCATGTATAGATTTGATAGCATCCTCACTGTTATAAGCTGTTGTAACCTGATACTCTGCTTCTTTCATGACATTACCTATCAACCTTACTGTATCTGGATCATTATCAACGATTAAAACCCTCTTCACCTTCCTTGTCTTTTCCAGGTTTCTGAGTTTTCTGAGTAAAACCTCCTTTTCCACTGGTTTTAACATATACTCTGTTGCACCCAGACTGAAGCCCAACTTCCTATCCTCAACGATAGAGAGTATGATTACAGGGATATCCTGGGTCTCAGGAGTATTTTTTAACTCCCGAAGTACTTGCCATCCATCCTTTTTCGGCATTAAGATATCCAAAGTAATGGCCAGAGGCTTAATCTCCTTTGCCTTCTCCACCGCTTTTTCACTACTGAGAAGACCAACGACATTGTAATCCTCTCCTAAATATTTCCTCATGATATCAATAGCCTCTGGATTATCATCTATGGCCAATACCGTCTTTTTCGAAACTTTCTTTCCTTTAAGCGATTCAGCTTCTACAGTCTTTCTTCCTTCTGTCTCAAGTATAAGGCCTTTTATGACCTCACAGCCTTTACAGAAATCCACCTTCTCTGGATAGGCAGCTATCTTCATGCCTGTGCAATGGGTTCCAAGGATTAACCAGCATCTGCCCTCTTTACTTCCATAGGCAGGACAGTTAGGTTGTCCACACCGGACATATTCCCAGCATCTGATTGGTTTTCCAGCATATTCAGGCTCTTTCAGAAAGGTCTCAGCAGGCATTCCAAAATACTCGGCCAGTGCTTCAGCCATTCTCGGCTCCACCACTGGCTCAGCAGGCTTCTCCAGTATCTCTTTCTTCAAAGGAAGGGTAAAACAGAATCTGCTGCCCTTTCCATATTCACTCGTCACCCAGATCATACCCTTATGCAATGAAACCAACCCCCTGGTAATGCTAAGGCCGAGGCCAGTACCTTCGTACTGACGCATCATAGTCAGGTCTACCTGGACAAACTTATCAAAGATCCTTCCAACATCCTCTTCCTTTATCCCTATCCCAGTATCCTCCACACAGATCTCCGCAAATATCGGTGCTTCTCCATGCCCCACTCCCCGCTCAGAAAGTTTTGCGCTTATGGTAATACCACCCTCATGGGTAAACTTCACTGCATTGGATAAGAGGTTTATTAAAATCTGTTTGATCCTCTCTCCATCTCCATAGATGAGAGGTAAGCCTTCATCAATATTAATAGTAAGAGTAAGACCTTTCTGCTTCATGAAAGGTTCAAATGTTGGGACGACAGACTCAACGAGCCACCTCAGGTCGAGCTCCTTTATCTCTAATTCCACCTTCCCTGACTCTATCTTCGATATGTCAAGGACATCATTGATCAATTGCAGAAGATGTCTGGCATTCGTAGCAACCCTCTTTAGGCTCTTCTCCTGTTCTTCATTGATAGGGCCGTCAACCCTGTCTATTAAGAGTTCTGTGTAACCGATAATAGCATTCATAGGGGTACGGAGTTCATGAGACATATTGGCCAAGAAAGTGGACTTCAGTCTATCAAGTTCCCTGAGCTCCCTGTTGGCCCGCTCTAATAGCCCC
>DASPRG010000057.1:0-2304 GCA_035624555.1 Thermodesulfovibrionales bacterium | reverse complement strand
TTGCTCTTTGCAGGAGTGAGGGCGCTGCTTAAAGGTCTTGAAATATGGAAATAGGAGGTTAGAAATGGCAGAAGAAAAAAGGACAACTTCGGCATCAGAAGAACAGATAGCATATGCAAAGGTTTTAAATGTTTTAATGTTTGTGGGGCTTGCGATCATGGTGGTAACTTTTATTATATATATGTCAGGGATATTATCATCATTTATTCCGCCTCAGGAGATACCTAAATACTGGGGTATGAAGTCGAGCAATTTCATCCATACCTTGAATGCACCTACTGGTTGGGGATGGACAGCGATGATAGACAAGGGGGATTATCTGAATTTTATTGGCATAGCCCTGCTGGCAGGGCTCACAATGGTATGTTATCTTGTCATACTGCCTATACTCATGAGGAAGAAAGATATTCCTTATGTAGTTATTGCAATCGCAGAGGTAGCTGTGTTGGCTCTTGCAGCAAGCGGAATACTAAAGTCAGGAGGACATTAAGAGGACATTAGTATGAGTGCATATCAGGCATGTCCAACAGCAAGACTCGAAAAATTGCTTCTGCCAACGGATGGCTCCAAATTCAGCGAAGGGTCTATAAGAGAGGCTATAAGCCTCGCAAAGAATTGTTCAAGTAAAATCTTTGTCTTATCTGTAGTTGAGATGAATCCTGAGTTTGAAGCACTTGCACCTGAAATTATCGAAAAAATGGAAAAAGAGACGAGACAGCACCTGGAGTCAGTCAAATCAAGGGCATTAAAGGAGGGTGTTGACTGCGAGATAATTGTGCATGAAGGCGAAGAACCATATCAATATATTGTTGCTGAAGCAGCAAAAAGAAAGGTCGAGATGATCATCATGGGCAGGCGCGGCCGCACAGGTCTAAAGCGGCTTATGATGGGAAGCGTAACTGCAAGGGTCATAGGCCACTCTCCTTGCAAGGTCCTGGTTATACCAGAAACTGCCAAGGTCTCTTATAGGAATATTCTTATTGCTACAGATGGCTCAAAATATAGTGATGCCGCTGCGTTAGAGGCGATCAGCATAGCAAAGCGCTGTGGGAGTGATTTAATTGCCCTTTCCGTTGCTACAAAAGATAAAGATCTTCTGTCAGCAAAGAAGAGTGTTGAAAAGATCAGTCAGATTGCAGAAAAAGAAGGTTTAAAGTCGAAAACCATGACCCCGAGGGGCACTCCCTATAATGTCATCGTCGAGACTGCAGAGAAGAAAAATGCTGATGTCATAGTTGTTGGTAGCCATGGAAGAACAGGCTTGGAGAGGTTACTTATGGGAAGCGTAACAGAGAGGGTCATTGGTCAAGCAAATTGCGCAGTGCTGGTGGTAAAAAAGTAGGTCTTGAGTATTAGTGGTTAATGTAAACGCATTATATAAAGTGTCATGCTGAACTTGTTTTAGTCCCGAATCAAGTTCGGGGAGATCCTGAAACGAGTTCAGGATGACAAAATGTTAAAGCAATAAGCGGTTTATATATTAGTAACTTTTAATCTTCTTCTAACTGCAACTCTGACCCTTTGCTTTTGTCAATCTCAGGAAATCCGCCCTGCCTCCCTAAATCAATTTCATGTGATTTTAGTTGGACAAATTAATTCTTGAGATTTTTTAGTGTATTCGATTAACATATTTAAGCAGGGGGGGCATTGAAAGAAGTTCCGAAAAAGAACAAAATTGCCATTTTTAGAAGTAGATAGACTGCAGAACCTGATAAAGTAGATAGGTACTGTTAATATGATCGGCGACTTCAGACGAAAACATCAGAGGGAATACCATGTTGGTTTTGTAAGATATCATCTAAACGTCTTACATATGGGGAAGGTTAAGGAAATTTATGATGTAGGAGTCTCAGTCGATATAAGTTCGCGAGGACTTGGGCTGGTAACACGATATCCACTCGAGGAAGGACATTGTTTGCTCTTTAAAGACGGGCACGTTATAAATAATATTACAGCAAAGGCTTGTGTTGTGAGATGGGCACAAGAATTCAGAGATCAAATGTTTCGGGTTGGATTGGAGTTCATAGAGTGACCCTTTCGTTTACTCTCATTCTAGTCCATATCTCTTCAATTTCCTCCAGAGAGAGACCCTGTCTATTCCGAGAATTTCTGATGCCATTGTTTTGTTGCCACCAACCTCTTTAAGAACCCAGTTGATATAAAACATCTCCTGCTCTTCGAGTGAGGGTATTTTCCCATCCTTTTTTCTGAATGTTCTTATGCTTAATTCTTTCAAATCTTCTGGAAGGTGGGCTACCTCAATGGTATTTCCATTTGCAAGGGCAACGCCTCTTTCGATAATAT
>DASPRG010000019.1:0-21417 GCA_035624555.1 Thermodesulfovibrionales bacterium | reverse complement strand
ATAACCCTCGGCCCAGCAAATCCAATAAGGCTTCTCGGCTCGGCAATAATGACATCACCGAGCATGACAAAGCTTGCCGTAACACCCCCAAATGTAGGATCAGCTATAACAGAGATAAAAAGAATTCCGTTATCCTTCAACCTACCTATAGCAGCAGAAACCTTTGCCATCTGCATTAGTGAAAATATCCCTTCCTGCATCCTTGCACCACCAGAGGATGAGACAGTCACAAGGGGTTGTTTTTTTTCCAGAGCGCGTTCTGCCGCCCTTGAGACTTTTTCTCCCACAACAGAACCCATACTTCCACCCATGAAGGAAAAGTCCATGACAACGAGACTTACAGGATAGCCTTTAATAATAGCCTCTCCAGAAATCACAGCCTCTTTGAGCCCGCTCTTTTTCTGATTCTCCTTTATTCTATCTTTATAAGAAATAGTATCCTTAAAATCAAGAGGGTTGCCAGTCAAAAGATCGGCATTGAATTCTGCAAAGCTCCCTTCATCAGCGAGAAGTTTTAATCGTTCCCGTGCGCTTATCCTGAAGTGGTAATTGCATTTTGGACAGACCTTGAGATTCTTATCTATCTCTTTCTTATATACGATCTCCTTACAACTATCACACTTAACCCACAGACCCTCTGGTATCTTTACCTTCTTATCGGTCTTGATATCTTTTGTCTTCTTAAACCAAGCCATATTTTTAAATTCCAATAACCAAGCACCAAATTCCAAATGGGAATGGTTTGGTTATTGGAATTTGGTCATTGGTCATTATTCTTTGGTTATATTTCATATGTTTCGCCATCTTTCACTATCCTTATGTTCTTTATTCGAAGGGCTTCTATCTCCTTATGAATCTGCTTAAGATACTGGGGCTTTTGATGGGTTATAAGAATCTTTTTAGGGAGACTTTCCATCTTCTGTAACTCTTTTACGATAAGCCCCGGTGTTAGATGACCGGTCTTGATAGCCACCTCCTTCAGCCTATTAGGAAAAGAGACCTCCATAACTACACAATCTAACCTATCTACAGCTCTCCATATTGAATCTGTAGGACCTGTATCTCCTGTATAAAGGAGTCGTTTCCCATCCACATCCTCAATAATATACCCCACAGCAGGTACAGAATGGTTTACTCTATACGCAACAATTTTATGTCCACAGGCACGAAATGATTGGCCAGGTGTTATCATCCTGAGCTTCAATATAGGATTTTTGGTATCAGGAATTCTTGTAAAATCTGGCCATAAAATGTTGTTTAAGAGATTATTTTTTAATGCCTTAAGTACATGGGGGATACTGATAATCGTAACACCACTCTTCTTATGTTGCATGTGGAGATTGTCTGCAAAGAAGGGGATTCCCTTGATATGGTCCAGATGTGTATGGGTTATCAGAATACTGCGGATTTTCCACTGTTCAGCATCATTTATGGACAGACCTATGGTCCCTGCATCAAGGAGCAAGCAACTATCTAATAAAAAGGCCGGCAGATTATATCTGCCGAATTCTGCTCCAGAGCTTCCTAATATTTTCAGCTTCATACGATAACCTCAATTTTCACGCCCTTATGAATGCCTCTACCACCCTTCTGTCGAACTGTGTCCCCATATTATTTTTGAGTTCTTCAAAAGCTCTTTCAAGCTCTACGGCCTTTCTGTAAGGTCTGTCCGAAGTCATCGCGTCAAAACTGTCTGCAACAGCTATTATCCTCGCTATCAACGGGATCTCTTCCCCGCTGAGACTGTCTGGATAACCCTTACCGTCGAATCTCTCATGATGTCCCTTAACTCCTAAAGCTACGTCTCTCAGGTGTCTGAGATGGTTGAGTATTTCAGCGCCGTCTTTTGTATGCCGAATCATTTCTTCGACTTCCGCAGAACTAAGTTTTCCACTCTTTAAGAGAATATCGTCCTTAACCCCGATCTTTCCGACATCATGAAGTATAGCTGCAAGTTCAAGGTTCTCAAGCTCTTTCTTCGAAAGCCCCATGGCTTTTCCTATGGCAATACTATAGTCCGTAACCCTTTTTGTATGCCCGCCCGTATAAGGATCCCTTTTTTCGATCGCTTCTGAAAGTGCCATAGCTGTACAGTAAAATGCCTCCCTCAGTTCTTGATAGAGGTTTGCATTTTCTATTGCAATTGCAACCTGAGTTGCCAGAGCAGCAAGCATCTCCTTATCCTCCTCATCAAAGAAATCATGCTTCTTATTAATTACCTGAAGGACTCCGATAACCTTCTCTTTTGACTTTAGAGGAACACAGATCATATCCCTTGTAGTAAAGGCACTCCTTTTATCAGCCGGCCTGTAAAACCGATGGTCTGACTGCACATTGTGGATAATTAAGGGCTTCCCTGTCTCAGTTACCCATCCAGCAATCCCCTCTCCTTTTTTAAGCCTGATCTCTCTTAATTCTTGCCCCTTTTCACCAAGGGCGATCTCGAAAAAGAGTTCCCCTGTTTCTTGATCAATAAGGAGAAGGCTACCTGCTTCTGCGTCCAGAAGACTTGTGGCTGCATCAATCGCACGCTTCTTAATCTCCATAGTATCAAGGGTTGAATTGATAAGGGAGGAGAGTTCTACCAAGGTATTCAGCTGCTGGAGCTTTTTCTTCAGTCTGGTATTCATTGTATTGCCCCCCTGAGACTGATGATATATCTCTTCAGATCATCATGAGATCCATGAAGCCTTTTCACGATGGCACTGCCCACTATCACACCATCAGATACCTTTGATACTGCTGATGCCTCTTCTGGTGTAGAAACACCGAAACCAACAGCGATCGGTTTGTCCGTGTACTTTCTTATTTCTGATATTAATGTCTCGATGGAGCCATCCAGTAAAAGTCTGCTTCCGGTTATTCCTGTTACCGAGACATAGTATATAAAACCCCTCGATGCCTTTGCCACCTTCTTTATTCTTTCAGAAGTAGATGTTGGCGCGAGAAGAAATATGGTATCGAGGGATGCCTTTTTTGAAGAACGTATTAAATTACCTGCCTCATCAGGTGGAAGGTCAGGAATGATTACGCCATCAACTCCAGCATCCTTTGCATCTCTTACAAAATTCTCTTCTCCATATTTAAATACAGGATTGTAATAGGTCATAAGGACTAAAGGTATCCGGGTGCCTTGCCTTAAATCTTTTACAAATGATATAACCTTTTTCAGCGTGATGCCTGCTTTTAATGCCCTCTCCGATGCCATTTGGATTGTTGGACCATCCGCAAGGGGATCTGTAAAAGGCACACCCAATTCGACAATATCAGCTCCACACTCCTCAAGCATCTGTACAATATCTCTTGTATTTTCTAAGGACGGATCCCCAGCCATAATATAAGGAATGAATGCCTTCTTCTTTTTTCCCTTGAGCTCCCTAAATTTCTCTTTGATCCTCGAAATCACAGATCGATTCCTTTTATTCTGGCCACATGTTGGACATCCTTGTCACCGCGTCCTGAAAGGTTTACTATAATAATCTCCTTTTGGGAAAGGGTAGGTGCAAGTTTCACGACTTCTGCAAGGGCATGGGCAGACTCAAGTGCAGGAGTGATGCCTTCTATTTTCGATAATAGCTCAAAGGCTGCCAGGGCCTCAGCATCTGTTGCATAGGTATACTGGATAATTCCCTTATCCCTCAGATATGGATGCTCAGGCCCGATAGATGCATAATCAAGACCTGCTGAAACAGAATGTGTCCCAAGGACATTTCCATCATCGTCCTGCAGGAGGTAGCTTTTACATCCCTGGAATACACCGAGGGAGCCACCTGCAAAACGTGCTGCATGTTTTCCTGTCTCTATTCCTTCACCACCTGCCTCAACGCCAATCATCTTCACGTTAGACGTAGGGCGTGAGACGTAAGGTAAAAGAAAGGCGTGAAAGAGCCCAATAGCATTACTCCCACCACCAACACAGGCTATGAGATAATCAGGAATTCTCCCTTCGGCATCGAGTATCTGTTTTTTAGCCTCCTTACCAATAACAGACTGGAAGTCTCTTACCATAACAGGAAACGGATGAGGTCCGAATACTGTTCCTAAGATATAATGTGTTGTCCGGACATTCGTAGTCCAATCCCGCAAAGCCTCATTAATTGCATCCTTTAATGTCTGTGAGCCAACAGGCACCTCGATAACCTTTGCTCCAAGAAGTCTCATCCTGAACACATTCAGGGCCTGTCTTTTCATATCCTCAGTGCCCATATAGATCTCGCACTCAAGACCAATGAGAGCCGCACCTGTTGCAGCTGCCACTCCATGCTGCCCGGCACCTGTTTCAGCAATCACCCTTGTTTTCCCCATTTTCTTCGCAAGTAATGTCTGGCCGATGGCATTGTTTATCTTATGCGCACCTGTATGTGCGAGATCTTCGCGCTTCAGATATATCTTTGCACCACCAAGGTATTCTGTGAAGCGTCGAGCAAAATAAAGGGGCGTTGGTCTTCCTATATAGGTCTTCTGGAGATGACTAAGCTCCTTCTGGAATTCCTTGTCCTGTTTCGATTGAAAGAATGCCTCTTCAAGTTCCTTGAGGGCAGGCATGAGAGTCTCAGGGACAAACCGACCCCCATATATACTGAAATAGCCTTTTCTGTCAGGTAATCTCTTGATACAATCCTCCCATTTCTGAAAGATTATTATAGCCCATCCTATTAATTATAGGAAGAATTGGATTTTAAGATATAGTAGCCACAATTGCGTGATAAAAGGAAAATGAGCTTAACAAATCCCCCTTACTCCCCCTTTACTAAAGGGGGAGTAAGAGGGATTACTTATCATCCTTTTAAAAAATGTTACGGCAGATTTATATCGGGCGGTATTTCAAGATTTGTGCTCTCAATTATTTTTTCCGGCCCAGTATTTCTTTATCTATATATTCGGAAATCCATGCCTGATCTGTTTCTTCTCTTCTGAGCGAAAGCAATCTTTCTGCACATACTTCAGCCTTTTCATAGCCGGCCTTCCTGGCATCCTCAATAAGTCCCCAGTCCCCTGATTCAACAAAACTATCAAAGGATTTAATCATCTCAGGGAAAAGAGGTTTCCTGTAACCTCCGAGGAACACAATGTAAAAACCAAGGGATCCCTCTTTCCTGTTTTCGATAATGTGTCTGATCATACCCTTCTCAGAAGTATCTGAAAGCAGGTCTTTCACCCCACGAGCAAAGACTTCAATCTTAGTACCTGAAAAGTCAACAAGTAGATCCTTCCATTGTCCGCCAAGTCTTTTTTCCTCAAAGGCTTCACCCAGTTCATGATAGATGTATGTTTCAATTTCAGAGAAGGCAACCTGAAACATCCGCCTGTACAAATCTTCTGAAGGATCATCTTCTGGTTTTATGTCGTACTTCAAAAATGCAAATGCAAGAGAGCCCTTTGGGCCTCTCATTCTCAATTCCTCAAATTTTTCCCAGAGGAGATGCCTCGTTGTTTCCACTCTTGCAAAGATTACACCATCCTGAAATGCGGCAGGATAATCTGCGAGGTCTCTTGCATATTCATGCCCTGCAATATAAACATCATGGTCTTCAACTTTTTTCTTCAATAAGAGGTCTGCTAGGAAAAAAGAAGGCTTCATATGAATACCATAGCCAGCACCGTAAAGAAGATTTTCCTTCTCCAGTACCGCATTTGCTCTTTCAACTTCAAATGGCCTATAGACTTGTTCTCCAATGACAATGTTTCCTAAGTCTTTATCCTCGAGCTTCTTCCAAAGGGCCTCCCTCTCGGATATCCACTCAGAAATCTCTTCCTGGTTTATCCTTTCCCAGGGTCTGATACCCTTTTCACTACGGTATAGCTCTCTGAGTCTCAGCAAGAAACCACATAAAGAATAGTAACCCCAGTATTTTGCATCAGAGATATTGCAGTTTCTCTTAACACTCGAGATGAGAGTCTCAAAGTCTATCATTGTTTTCCTCTAAAAAATATTGTATCAGAAGAAAGGATGAATGAGTAGCTTCATTGAAGAACTCATGCAGATTGGTATATTGTAAACTATGAAAAAAATAAAACTCCTCCTCGAGTATGACGGAACCGCCTATCAGGGGTGGCAGATCCAGAAGAAAGGGCTCACCATACAGGGCATTCTTGAGGAGAAAATATTAAAAATAACAGGCAGCCAATCGAGGGTTATTGGAGCGAGCAGAACAGATGCAGGTGTACACGCCCTTGGACAAGTTGTAGTGTTCAGGACAGAATCAAAACTCAGCCCTGAGAGAATCAAAAAGGCATTGAATGCCCTTCTTCCTCAGAATATCCGCATACTTGATGTGTCTGAGGTTGATGAATCTTTTAATCCAAGACACAATGCTCAAAGAAAAAGTTATTTTTATATAATTTCAAATCAGAGAGGATCTTCAGCCTTCTTCTACAAATATACCTGGGGAGTCAAGCAGCCCCTCGAGTTGAAAACAATGATGGAAGCGGCACAGATTCTCATTGGAAAGCATGATTTTTCTTCCTTTCAGGGAAACAGCAGCGACACTAAAAACACAGTAAGGGAAATCTTCTCTTTATGTATAGAAAGGTTAGAGGAAATGGATTTTATGACTATGCGCATGAAAGGTGATTTCATAAAGATAACAATAGAGGCAGATGGTTTTCTCAGGCATATGGCGAGGAATATCGTAGGTACTCTTATCGAAATAGGGAGAGGCAGAATATCAGTGCATCGTATGGAAGAGATTTTGAGGTCCTGTAACAGAAAGCTTGCCGGACCGACGGCTCCACCGCATGGTCTTTTCCTGGAAAGGATTGTTTACCCGGAAAATGCATTTACGTAATGCAGATGTTGTGAGAAAATTTATTTTTCGATACCTTAATGTACCTTTAACTAATGGCTTACAGAATATTTTTATGAATATAACCAATAAAGATACTCCCAATAAATTATCGAGTTAAATAAATTTTTGAGCAATGTCTGCATTATTTGGGTTTATTGAACAATGGACTTATCTAAAAAGTTGTCAACAGCATTTGGATGTGCTCTTTTGTAAAAAGTCATTTATCCATCGGGAGTGAAAAATAAAACGTTGCCCCTTCATTCTCCTTTCCTTCAGCCCATACCCTACCACCATGCCGGTTAATGATACGTTTCACAGTAGCTAAACCAATGCCCGTCCCTTCAAATTCCTCCCCGCTGTGTAACCGTTGGAAAGCACCGAAGAGTTTATCTATATACTGCATATCAAAACCAATACCATTATCTCTGACATAGTAAATATTCTCTGGATCCTGAGTATATCCGCCAACTTCGATCATTGCAGCCTTACTGGATCGTGTAAATTTGATAGCATTGGCTATAAGATGAAAGAAGACCTGACGTATCATTCCCCCATCCCCACGAGCAGGAGGAATTGGTTTCAGGTAAATCTGCAGGTTTTCTTCAGTGGTCCCGATTTCATTGGACACTGTTTGTATCAGTTTATCCATATCTATCACTGATAGTTCAATTTCCCTTCGACCTACGCGGGAGAGGGAAAGAAGATTATCAATAAGTTCTGCCATTTTGTGCGTGTTTCCTTGAATAATATTCAAGAGACGTCTGCCTTCATCATCAAGTTTATCTAAATACTCCTCAAGCAATATCTGCGAGAAACCATTAATTGCTCGGAGCGGTGCACGCAGGTCGTGGGAAACAGAATAACAGAAGGACTCCAGTTCTTGGTTGGTTGCTTCAAGCTGCGCAGTGCGCTTATGAACACGTTGTTCAAGTTCTTCATTGAGCCTGCGAATTTCCGCTTCCGCCTGTTTGCGCTCTCTTATTTCATTCCTCAGCAACTTGTTTGTTGATACCAGTTCTTCAGTGCGTTCCTCCACCCGTTCCTCCAACTCTTCATTGGCTTTTAGCAGCGCCTCCTCTGCCCGTTTGCGTTCCGTGATGTCACGGGCAATCGATAGACTAAATTGCTGGCTTCCAACATTGAAAAAGGTTTTGGTAACCTCAACAGGCAGGAACGAGCCGTCTTTTCTTTTCTGGTTTACCTCAAACATCACTTTATTTGCAGATGTATCCAAGACTTTTTTGGATGCTTCATATCCTACAGTTTCGAGGTCAATCTCTTTACTGCTTAATTTTAATAGCTCCTCTTTGCTATAACCGAGCGATTCACAGGCCGCCGGATTTACATCTATGAACTTTCTTGTTTCATCATTAATAAATATGCCATCTTTTGCTGTATTAAAAAATGCACGGTATTTTTCTTCACTTTCCTGTAATGCTTTTTCCATCTCCTTTCTTTTAAAAAATCCCGGTATCTCGTATTTAGTAATCTTTTTTGCCAACTTTGGTCTTTTCTTCAAATAGTTTTCTATGTGACCTTCTATCTTTGAGGGATGTGCCATGATAAAACGACATGCATCATCCCCTTTTGCCCGGCACATTATCTCCGAAGCTACCAGCGGCAAGCCAAAACTTTCCTCGCACCATCCTGAAGAATAACCGGCATTCATCACGCAAACTGGAAAATCGCTCTTTCTTGTGGACTTCAGCCAGGCATCAGATTCAAACGAAAATGGATGATCATATATAAGGTAGTAACTTTCATCTGGAGCAGGCCTTGATTCAGCAAATATATCAACAAAAGCCCACCCTGAATGTGAGAAATGAACCGGGCCGGCAGAAAGCTTCTCAATAGGATCTTTGAGTTCCATTTTTTTATGAAAGTTTTTTGCATCCTGCCTGCCAATAGCATGGGCTATATCGAAAAGGAGCTGCCTGGCAACATTAAACGCTTCTTCCTCACCCTGATCCTTATATAAATTTTTTATACTCTCGAAAAAATCAATCGACATAGAAGCCGCTCTTATTAGAATATAGCGTTCTCCAAATATTTCAAGTGTGCCTTTTGAAGGATCTTCTTTTCTTTTCTTGAAATATTTATTTACGTAGTCCTGAGCTTTCTGGAATATTGGCTCAAACTGTTTTGGAACCTTAACTGTATTTAACATAATGCACCTCGTAGACTATAGGTAGTTTTAGAGTTAAGGAAAAACCTTGAGGAGTCAAAAAGGGGAGTAATTGTTCTTAATGCTGAGGCATCTTCAATGACTGCTAAGACTGCTAATACCCCATACACAATATTTGAACTTCCTCTCCCCCACGCGAATATTTTGAGGGAAAATAATTTATAGTATCTTATATAACACCATTGTTGCTCAAATCTTTTGTATTGTCAAGTTTTTCCCCATTATATTTTCCTGGATCCCGAGCGGCTTTAGTCGCATCGATTACCTCAGTCTACGACTCGTAGAGAGTCCCGACTTAATATCGGGACGAGAATGAGCGAAAATACTATATCCTTCCCTTTGGTAGAAAATTTATGAACTAAATGGATTAAAAAGGAGGAGCCTCATTTTTTCTTCAATTGGCATTCCATATAGTATAATAATGACACCGAAAATCAGGAGGTGCCTTTGGAGAAAAAAAATTCTGTTAAACTCGCCAGTCGCGTAAAGCATCTACCACCTTACCTTTTTGCATCCATAGACAGAATGAAACAGCAGGCGATAGCAAAGGGCTCTGATCTCATTGATCTGAGTATCGGTGATCCTGATCTTCCCACACCACCTCATATTGTAAAGGCTATGCAAAAGGCTGTTGAGAACCCTGCTCACCACCGTTATCCCTCTTATGAAGGTATGCTCTCTTACCGAGAGGCTGTCGCAAGATGGTATAAAAAGAGATTCGGTGTCAAGCTTGATCCACAGACAGAGGTGCTCTCATTAATCGGTTCGAAAGAAGGCATAGGCCACATCCCTTTAGCATTTGTCGATCCTGGAGACACAGTGCTTGTACCATCACCTGGATACCCTGTTTATGCTGTGGGTACGCTGTTTGCTGGAGGAGAAAGTTATCCTATGCCACTGAGAGAAGAAAATGACTTTCTACCAGATCTTGATGCAATACCCAAGAACATATTGAGAAAGTCGAGACTCATCTACTTAAACTATCCGAATAATCCTACTACAGCAATGGCACCCATGAAATTTTATAAGGAGGTAGTAAGAATCGCATTGAAGCATAACATCATTGTCTGCCATGATGCCTCATATTCTGAGATCTACTTTGATAAAAAACCGTTGAGCTTTATGCAGATACCCAATGCAAAGGATGTGGGTATCGAGTTTCATTCTCTCTCAAAGACATATAATATGACAGGATGGAGGATTGGTTTTGCTGTTGGAAACAGAGAAGTCTTAGCAGGTCTCGGAAAGATAAAAACAAATCTTGATTCAGGTGTTTTTCAGGCAATACAGGAAGCAGCTATCGTTGCCCTCAATACTGACAATCATATCCTCTCAGCAATCAGGAAGACCTATCAGGAAAGGAGAGACGCCCTTTACACCGGTTTAAAGGAAATCGGTATACCTCTGAAGAAACCAAAAGCAACCTTTTACATCTGGGCTAAGATACCTTCTCATTTTGATTCCATGGGTTTTGTGACATACCTGCTGAACAGGGCAGGTGTGCTCGCAACACCTGGTAACGGTTTCGGAGAGGCAGGAAAAGGCTATGTGAGATTTGCATTAACTGCATCTGTGGAGAAGATAAAAGAGGCAGTAGTGAGGATAGGAAAGATTCTTTAATGGATAAAACTTGTGGCTATTGCTTACATTGGTATAGGTTCTAATCTGGGTAACAGGCAGAAAAACTGTCTGCGTGCAATTGAGCTTCTTGAGAAAAAAGATATAACCGTCAAAAAGAGATCTTCCATGTATGAGACAGAGCCATGGGGTGTAAAGGATCAACCTCAATTCATAAATATGGCCCTGGAGGTAGAGACAGAACTCGAACCTCATGAGCTTCTCAAGATTTTAAAGGATGTAGAGAGAGAGGTTGGTAGAGGGGTTACCTTTAAATGGGGACCTCGTATGATTGATCTCGACATTCTCCTATTCAACGATCTCTTTTTAAGGGAAGATAATTTACAGATTCCTCATCCTTTGATGCATGAAAGAGATTTTGTTCTGAAACCCCTCTGTGAGATTGCCCCGGATAGAATTCATCCCCTGCTGAAGGTAAGTATGTGTGACCTTTTGAAAAAACTTGAGAAATCCTAAATCCAAAATTCTAATCTTTCAGGCTATTAACAAAAGCCTTGTTTTCGATATACCATTGAACAGTCTTTTTAACACCTTCTTCTATAGTGGTTTTGGGATACCAGTTCAATTTATCCCTGGATTTTTCAATATCTGCCCAGGTCGCAAAAACATCAGCAGGATGGCGAGGTAAAAACTTCATGACTGCTTTTTTACCAAGGATATCTTCTATCAGGTTTATCACATACATCAGTTCAACGGGATTGTCATTGCCGAGGTTGAAGATCTCGTAGCCAAAAGGCTGAAGGCATTTTACTGTCCCGTCAGCAATATCATCGATGTAAGAAAAATCCCTTTGCTGCTTACCGTCTCCAAAAACAGTTATCGGAATACCATTATCGATGTTTTTTATGAATATAAAAATACTCATATCAGGCCTCCCAGCGGGACCATAAACCGTAAAATATCTCGGTATGCTTATATCAAGACCATAAAGATAATGGTAGCTGTAACAGAGGACCTCTGCCCCCTTTTTTGTTGCTGAATACGGTGCTAAAGGAGCATCAGTTTTATCTGTCTCTCTAAAAGGCATCTCATTAAGACCGTAAAGACTTGAAGTTGATGCCAAAGTGAATTTTTGAACACTATATTCTTTACAGCACTCGAGAAGATTTAAAGTTCCTTTTGTATTTGTATCAAGATAAACCCAGGGATCTTCCAAAGACACCCTTACTCCAGCCCTTGCAGCGAGATTGATGACAGCATCAATTTTATGATTGGTAAAAACTGCTTTGACTGAATCAAGATTACTGATATCACACTGATGGAAGTTGAATTCTGCCCTACTCCTTCCCCCTACCCCTTTAGCCTTTAACTGTGCGAGGCGCCATTCTTTCAGCCGTGGGTCATAATAATCGTTGAGACTGTCTATACCAACAACATTCATCCCCTCACCAAGCAACTGTTCAGAGACCTTCCAACCAATAAACCCTGCACAACCTGTCACAAGAATATTCTTCACGCCTTCTCCTTTCTAAAACCTTATTGTTTCATAAAATCAGGAAAGTATATAGTATTGAGCGGATTCTTTTGCTGATAGTCAGCTAGTATCTTTATGAAAATCAAGAGGCAAAAGCCTCGGAGGTCCCGACAGATGTCGGGACCGAGAATGAGCGAAAATACTATATCCTTTCCTCGGATATAGAATTTAAGAATCAAGTTAGCTAAACCCTTTTCTTCAACCATTTCCTAGGATCGACAACTACAAATCCCTTGTTCCCATCTGAGTAGACGACCTTCGCTATCGTTGAGTTCAATATCATCCTCTTACACATCATGCATGGTTCAGCATAACATTCATTCCGGCCGTCATCAATGCCTGAGATATAAATTGTTGCATCCCGCAATTCATCGGCAGAGGCACGAATGATCGCATTTGCCTCTGCGTGCACACTGTGGCAGAGCTCATACCTCTCGCCATGAGGAATCTGGAGCTCTTTTCTCGTGCACTTACCCACCTCGAGACAATCCATCATCCCCGAAGGAGCACCGTTGTAACCTGTGCTGACAATAGTATTATCCTTTGTAATAACGGCACCATACTTTCTCCTCAGGCAGGTAGCCCTTGTGGAGACAGCTTTTGCAATGTTGATGAAGTATTCGTCCCAATCAGGTCTAAGTTTCTTCCTCATGCGACCTCTTGAAAAAATATTTCATGAATCCTTCATGCAGGTTTCGTATGTTAGAATATCATACAAAGAGAAATTAAGAAAAGAAGAACTGAAACACGATACCTATCACAAATGAGGTTGATATGCCACAGATTCAGGTCCTCCCGCCCATTTTAAGGAACAAGATTGCAGCAGGTGAGGTTATTGAAAGGCCTGCTTCTGTCGTAAAGGAACTTATAGAAAATTCTATTGATGCAAGAAGTACTGATATACGGATTGAGGTTCTTTATGGCGGAAAACGTCTTATTAAGGTTTCAGACAACGGCATGGGTATGGATAAAGAAGACGCTCTCCTCTGTTTCGAACGATACGCAACAAGTAAGCTCCTCAACGAAGAGGACCTCTTTCATATAAAAACAATGGGATTTAGAGGTGAAGCACTTCCATCTATTGCATCTGTAGCAAAGGTGAAACTTGTAACAGCACCCCAAGGGAGATATCAAGGTATCTCTATAGAAATACAGGGGGGAGAGGTAAAGACAGTCAAGGATTCCCCATCCATTGGAACAACTATTGAAGTAAGGGACCTCTTTTTTAATACTCCTGCGAGGAGAAAGTTTCTTAAAGCACATAATACAGAACTATTCCACATTATTGATAGAGTCACCGAAGAGGCACTCTCTTATTATGAGATCGGCTTCAGCCTTGTATCGGATAACCATGAAACCATGCGTATTCCGGTCGCGTCTTCCCCGAGAGAAAGAATCTTACAGATATACGGAGACGAATTCCTCGAGGGCCTTATCGAGATTGATACTCAAGCAGCAGATATAAAGATGAATTCTTTCATAGCAAAAGAGGGCAATGTGAGAAATAGTAAGGCCTATCAGTTTATCTTTATCAATAAACGACCTATCAGAGACTCCTCTATCACGCATGCTGTCTATAGTGCCTATGAAGGAATGCTTCCTCAAAAAAAACACCCTGTTTTTTTCCTCTTTCTCACAATAGACCCTGGGATGGTTGATGTTAATGTCCATCCGTCGAAGCGCGAAGTTCGATTCGAAAATAAAGAAACTATCTACTATTTTGTACAATCCAGTATCAAAGAGGCTCTTCCCCAGGTCCCGCCGCATATACCGTATGGCTACACTTCCACCTTCCCCTCCGTCATATCCGAAGCACTCGAGCTCGGATACAAACCATGCCTATCTTTCATATACCTCGGGGATGCTTTCATTGCTTTCTCAGACCGAGAGGGTTTGACACTGATTGACCAACATGCAGCCCATGAAAGGATACTGTATGAAAAATTTCTCAGAGGAGCCGATATCAACTCACACCGTTTACTTTTCCCTAAGCAGATGAGGTTATCACACAAAGAATATCATATTATCCTTCAAAACAGGACAAGCCTAAGAGATTTCGGTATAGAGGTAGATGACTTTGGTCAAGATACTGTTATTGTCCGGTCACTGCCTGAAGTCTTACGAGAGGCTGATATCAGAGGTATCCTCTCGGATATTGCATCATGCCTCATTGAGGGCGTTGCTCCAGATAAAGAACTGAGAGAAGCCATTGCTGCTAAAATCGCTTGCCATCAATCTGTGCGCGGTAAAACAATACTGAAACAGGAAGAGGTCTCTCAATTACTCTCTGACCTTCAGGATTGTCTCCACCCTAACAATTGTCCTCACGGCAGACCAACAAGAATTTTCCTTTCCTTGGAAGATTTGAAGAAGATGTTCAAGAGAACATGAGTCCTTCTGAAACGATAGACAGTCGCTCCGATAATTGAAAATTTTTCAGCCATTTGTGACTCAGGTTGTTGACACACTTTTTCCAATTGTGATAGCTTTATAGATGCCTGAAATGTCAACTAAAGCAGCCGTAATAAAAGAAGCCCAGAAGTATCTCGCAAGGGGTCAAGTAGAAAAAGCCATCGATATGTGGGAGAAATTGATAAAGGAATACCCTGATGGCAATACCTATAATGCTCTCGGTGATCTCTATCTGAAAACGGGTGATAAGAAGAATGCTGTCGACTCTTTCCATAAGGCTGCACATTTTTTCATGAATGAAGGCTTTTCTCTCAAAGCACTTGGACTTTATAAGAAAATACTCAATATCAATCCTTCTGATGCCGATGCTTTTTTTGCCCTTGGTCAAATTAATGAGGAGAGGGGCCTTAAAATAGATGCTATAAAGTATTACCTCTCAGCGGCTGACAGTCTTGCAAAGGAAGGAAGAAAAGATAGGCTCCTTGAAGTATACGATAAGATAATCGCTATTTCACCTTCGAATATTCCTTTCAGGATTAAGGTAGCAGAGATCTATATGAAGGAAGGTCTCGGCCCAGAAGCAGCAAGGGAATATCTTCATATAGCAAGGCTTTACGAGGAAAAGGAAGAGACAGAAAAATCGTTAGAATACTATCAGAAGTCCCTCGAAATCCAGCCTTCAAGCAAAGAAGCAATCTTAGGAGTCATACATATCCACGCAAAGACAGGCAATCTCGACCTCGCCATTGAACAGATGAAAAGTGCCACTTCCCTCTTCCCGCAGGATACAGATATCTACCTCAAGTGCGCTGAGATTTACTCAGCGACTAAGAGGTTCGATAATGCTATTGAATGTCTTTCGAAGGTAACGGAAATAGAGCCTGCGAATATCACAGCAGCTAAGCTCTTTGGAGAGATTTACATCAAGAAGGGTAACAGAGAGAAGGCATGGATGAAATATCTGAATGTCCTCGATGAGATGATACTGGATATGAACTCCGATGATGCAATAAAGCTCCTTGAGTCTTTTAAAGATATTGACCCACTGGAGACTGGTAAGAAACTCGTAACACTGTTTCGACAACTCGGTGAAAATCTCAAGGTTGCCCATGAACTTACCTCTCTCGGCAATGTATATACAGAAAAAAGCATGCAAAAGGAAGCACTGAACTGCTATAAAGAAGCGCTCTTGATAACCCCTGACGATGCTTCTCTCAAGGCTATCGTTACTAACTTCGAGAAGGAAGTACAAGCAGAAACGATCCCGGTAAAAGAAGGTAAGACTGTTGATGAAGCCCTTACGGAAGCAGAGGTATTCCTCCAGTATGGCCTTTATGAGGATGCAAGGAATCTCCTCGAAGGGCTTTGCGTGAGCGAGCCCGATAATATGGACCTTCATTTAAAATTGAAGTCCCTCTATATGAATACCGATAACAAGGAGAAGGCAGTTACAGAATGTCTTATCCTATACGACCTTTATAGGAGGGCTGGTGATAGTGAGAAGAGAGAACAGGTAATAAGAGAGGCATATAAAATAAACCCCGAAGACCCGAGGCTTATTGGTATAGCAGAAATTCCTGCGGAAGAGACAGTCGCTGTTACCTCCCGTGAAGGATTATCTTTAAAAGATTACAGCGAGGAAATTACAGAGGCTGATTTTTATTCAAAGCAAGGGTTAATAGATGAGGCAAGAGAGATTTTAGAAAAACTACAAAAACTCTTCCCCGAAAACGAAGAGATAAAGCAGAAGCTCGTCTCACTGGAAACTGTTGAAGTGAAAGACAGAGAACCAGCCTTTGCCAAAGAGGAGATCCCTGAAAAAGAAGAGACACCTGAGCCCATCCTTGACGGTGATCTCCTCAGCATATTCAATGAGTTCAAAAAGGGCCTCGAGACAGAACTCGAAGATAAGGACCATGAAACACATTATAATCTCGGGCTCGCATACAAGGAGCTCGGATTCATAGACGATGCAATAAAAGAATTTCAGGTATCGTGTAAAGACCCGAAGACCTTTATCCCCTCTTCCAGCATGCTCAGTATCTGTTACAAGGAAAAGGGTCTCTATCCCCAAGCGATAGAAGTCTTGAACAACACTCTTGAGAAGATGGAAAACCATGATGAGTCTTACTGGGCAATGAAATATGACCTTGCCGAGGCATATGAAAAAAGCGGTAATCTTAAAGAGGCTTTTCATACATATACTGAGGTGTATGGATGGAATGCAAAATTTCGGGCTGTTTCAGGAAAGATAAATCAGATCAAGGCAAAGATACAAAAAATAGCTGAAAAGGGAAGGCCAAAGGATAAGAAGGACAGGATATCATACCTCTAAGGCAAAGTTTGCAAGCTTGCCCGATAGAAACTTAAACAGGAATTGTGACACGACATGGATTATTTAGAATATTATAATCTAAAAGAGCACCCCTTCTCTAATGTCGTTGACAACAGGTTTTACTATAACAGCTTGCAGCACTCAAATATCCTCGTAAAGCTGAAATATGCAGTGGATACAAGAAAAGGCCTGGCTGTTGTCATTGGTGACATAGGGACAGGAAAGACAACACTCGCAAGACTGTTTCTTGAGGACTTGGATGAGGACAAGTATGAGGCAGTCCTTCTGATGGTGGTACACTCCACAGTCAGTGCGGAGTGGCTCTTGAGAAAATTCGCAATGCAGCTCGGTGTTTCAAACTTAAAGGAAGAAAAAGTAGAACTTCTTTCTCAGATTTACAAGAGACTCTATGAGATCAAAGAGGAAGGGAGAAATACGGTTGTCATGCTCGACGAGGTACAGATGCTGAGCTCAAAAGGGATTATGGAAGAGTTCAGGGGTTTCTTGAATATGGAGATACAGGAGGGGAAATTGCTCAATTTCATCTTCTTCGGTCTGCCTGATTTTGACAATATCCTTTCCCTGGACAAACCCCTCAGACAGAGGGTTGCTGTTAAGATCAGGCTTCAGGCGTTTTCTGAAGAAGACACAAAGAATTATATTGATCACAGGCTCTCGGTAGCAGGGAGTAATAAGCAGATATTTACAGATGATGCCCTGAAGCTTATATTTCAGTATTCAAAGGGTGTGCCGAGACTTATAAACGCGGTCTGCGATAACGCACTCCTTGAAGGTTTTCTTCTCAAGAAAGACTCTATTGATGATCAGACAATAAGGTCGGTAGCTATAGGCCTCGATTTAGACAGCGCCAGTGAATAATATTTCCCTGATCCTCAATGTCACAGAATATTGAGAGAGTTCAATCCTGATCTTTGAAGGATACCAGACATCACCCATCTTCTCCATGTCTTCATAAGAGATATGAAGCTCTCTTCCATCATCGAGGGAAACCCTTTGCTTTATAGGCAGGATTGTTTTTTTGTCTAACCATATTTCTCTCGAGAAATTTTTAAGCAGATAAGTACCGTCTTTCTCATCAACATCAAAGTTCTGTATATCCCACCAGAAGAGACAATCTCGCAAACCTTGAGTAAGTAATTTGCCCTTGTTTCTGTCAATTCGAGGATTGCTCTTAATCATGCCATTTCCGGATGTGACTTCAAGTGCAAGAAATCCGAAGGAGTATACCCGGAGACTGAGGTCACCGTTTCTGGATATATTCAGGACACCCTCACCCCTCATCTCACTGTCGTTTTTTTCGAAGACAATAGAAAATGTGGTATCTATCGCCGAGATATTGTTCTTTGCGGAGAGAACATCCCTCACATCAATGCCTTCGTATACGGGAATCTCAACCCGTTTCGGTACGCATGAGAATACAAAAATGAGGGCGAGACTAAGTGAGAACAGCCTCGAGAGTTCCTTCAACATCCTTTACCCCTATGATCTCTATTCCAAAATTATTTCTCATCTTTTCAGCATTTCCTAAAGGCATCACAGCTTTCTTAAATCCGATCTTTGATGCCTCTTTTATCCTTACTTCTGCCTGCGCAATTGCCCTTATCTCACCCGAGAGGCCGACCTCACCAAATACAAAGGTCCTTGGGTCTATGGGGATATCCTTGAAAGATGAGGCTATTGTTGAGATAATGCCGAGGTCAACAGCCGGCTCAATAATCCTGAGCCCTCCAACAACATTGACAAATATATCCATTCCTCCGAGATGGAGACCTGCCCTTTTTTCGAGCACAGCCACAAGAAGGTTTACCCTGTTAAAGTCAACGCCTATGGTTGTCCTTCGAGGCATCCCGAAGTTAGTCTGGGAGACAAGGGACTGTAGCTCAACCATCAGGGGTCTCGTACCTTCAAGGGCTGCAACCACTACTGAGCCTGATACGTTCAGTGGTCTTTCCAATAGAAAGAGTTCCGATGGATTTTCTATTTCCCTAAGACCTGCGTCAGACATCTCGAAGACACCTATCTCATTTGTTGATCCAAAGCGGTTTTTTACTGTCCTGAGGATGCGGTATGAATGTCCTCTGTCTCCTTCAAAATAAAGCACCGTATCTACAATATGTTCAAGTACACGAGGACCAGCGATTGCTCCTTCCTTGGTTACATGACCAACAAGGAATACAGGGATATCTGACTTTTTTGCAAAGATCATCAGCTTTGCAGCACACTCCCTCACCTGGCTTACAGACCCAGGCGCGGAAAGAATATCCTCTGTATACACAGTCTGGATAGAATCTACCACTATTGCCTTTGGGACAAGTTTTAATGCTGTATCAACAATACCTATGAGTGAAGTCTCTGAAAGTAAGATGATATCATTAGAGTTTATCGAGAGCCTTTCTGCCCTGATCTTTATCTGTTCAGGGGACTCTTCACCTGAAACATAGAGGACCTGACCATACCTTGAAAGACCTGAGAGGGCTTGTAGGAGTAATGTGGATTTCCCTATGCCCGGGTCGCCTCCAACAAGTACCACCGAGCCAGTAACAACGCCTCCTCCGAGAACCCTGTCGAGTTCCTTTATCCCCGTTGAAGTCCTCTGTTCATATCCAGCCTTTATTGAACTCAGAAGCTGGGGTTCTGATTTACGGAAATGCCCGAGGGAAGAGCGAGAGGGACTGGTCTCTTTTCTTTCTTCAACAAGGCTATTCCATGTCCCACAGTCCGGACATTTTCCGAGCCACTTCGGGCTTGTGTAACCGCATGACTGACACTGATAAAAGGTCTTTATTTTTGGCATATCGTTAAAAAAGGATTCAAGGGTTCGAGGGTCCAAGGATTCCAGGGTTCAAGTGAATCATTCTAATTACTTATTCTCATTGCTCGATCACTTGAATCCTTGACCCCTTAAATCCTGTTCCCTGATTTAATTATAGCAGAAGTCATACGTACCCAAATACTATTTGGGGCTTGGATTTATTCCTTTCTAAAAATACAATTTTATGCTATAGTTTAGACTGTAAAATTTCTTTCTTCTCTTATAAAAGACATACATGCTGCATTAACTGTATTAATTAAGGAGAATTATGAGAATCTCATTCATTGAAGCAAAATCACCCGGAGCCAATATCTTTAGCAAGTTCCCGATTCCGAGGCTTGGTACCGTCCTGCTCTCAACAATTTTGAAAGAACGGGGCTACGATGTAAAGGCCTTTATTGAGGATATTGCTACCCCTGATTGGTCCTATATTGAAAACTCTGACATCGTCTGTATTTCTACCATTACATCCACTTCGAGGAGAGCATATAGAATTGCAGATCGAATCAGGCTTAAAGGAATCTCTGTTGTCATGGGAGGTGCTCACCCATCTTTCCTTCCAGAAGAAGCAATGGAACATGCTGATTATGTAGTACGAGGCGAAGGCGATGAGACGCTACCCGAACTTATTGATTATCTTGAGAAAGGTATTCCGGACATCACTTCAATAAAGGGACTCAGTTATAGAGACAGTGGCGATAGTGTTATCAATAATCCCGCGCGACCTCTTATCGAAGATCTTGATATACTCCCTCCACCTGACTTCAAGCTCGTCCCACAATGGAAACCTTCCAATATCTATCCCATTTCAACATCACGGGGATGCCCCTTTAATTGCAAATTCTGCTCTGTAATCCAAATGTTTGGAAGAAAATACCGGTTTAAATCCGTCGAACCTCTATTGAAGGAACTAAAATATATTCATTCTTTCTCAAAAGGCAACAAGTTTTTTGTTGATGACAACTTCACTGCAAACAAGGAGCGAACAAAGGAATTGCTCCGTGCGATGATTGCTGAGCATATTAGTTTTAAGTGGTCTGCTCAGGTAAGGACAGATGTTGCTAAAGATGAGGAACTCTTACGCCTTATGGCAGATTCAGGCTGTGATACCGTTCATATTGGGTTTGAATCCGTGAACCCGAAAACTCTCGAGGCATATAACAAAAAACAGAACATTGACGAGATCATACACTGTATCAGAAGGGTAAAAGACCATGGAATAGAAATCCACGGAATGTTTGTGTTTGGTGCTGATACAGATACTATAGATACTGTTAAGAAAACAGCTGACTTTGCCATAAAGCTTCGTATTGATACAATACAATTTTTGATGCTTACTCCTCTGCCGGGCACACCATTCTTTTATGAGATGAAAGAATCAGACAGGATCCTCCATACTGACTGGAGCAAATATGATGGACATCATATTGTCTTTAAACCTCACCTCATGAGCCCTCAAACTCTCCATATCGAAAGTCTCAAGGCAATGGGGCGATTTTACTCATGGAAATATATATTCAAGCACCTCGCACATTTTGATTTCTTCCATGTGGCAATTGGGTTATACGGGAAAAAGGCGGTAAAAAGGGCGCTTGATGAAGCCATGGAGTATCTCAATTCTATAGGTAAACTCAGAGACCCCCACTCTTTGGACATTGTTCATTAGCCTGCCGAGATAAAATTCAAAAGAGAATATACTCTTTCCCCCCTGAGTATTAGTTCAAGCGTGATTTTTGTCTTAACCCAAAAAAT
>DASPRG010000054.1:0-7170 GCA_035624555.1 Thermodesulfovibrionales bacterium | reverse complement strand
CTATCGTCCCTACATTTACATGAGGCTTTACCCTCTCGAATTTAGCCTTTGCCATATATCCCTCCTTAATTTAGTGAATAGCCACCTGTGAACAGTATTCAATGATCCATCCACGGTTTACTATTCACCTTTCACTGCCTTATTCTCCTCTTACTTTCGCTACGATTTCTTCGGAAACACCTTTTGGAACCTCTTCATAATGTGAAAACTGCATGGTATATATAGCCCTGCCTTGTGTCATCGATCTTAAATCAGTAGCATAGCCAAACATCTCAGAAAGAGGAGCCTGTACCCTTATTACCTGGGCATTACCCCTTCTATCGATACTCTGAACTTTACCCCGACGCGAGTTAAGATCTCCTATTACATCACCCAAAAACTCCTCAGGAGTCACGACCTCAACACTCATGATCGGCTCAAGAAGTACAGGTTTAGCTTTCTTTGCAGCCTCTCTGAAGCCTATTGACCCTGCAATCTTGAATGCCAGTTCAGAAGAATCAACCTCATGATATGAACCATCATAAAGTTTTGCCTTTATGTCAACAATGGGATAGCCTGCGAGGATCCCCCTGTCTATTGCCTCTTTTATCCCTTTCTCAACAGCAGAGATATATTCCCTCGGAATTGCACCACCCACAATTGCATTGACAAACTCAAAGCCTTTACCAGGCTCCAAGGGCTCAATTTCGATGAATACATGACCATACTGTCCCCTTCCTCCTGTTTGCCTGATAAACTTCCCCTCTGCCTTTGATGCCCCTTTGACCGTCTCCTTATAGGCAACCTGCGGTCTCCCGACATTTGCGCCAACCTTAAACTCTCTCAGGAGTCTGTCCACAATAATCTCAAGGTGAAGTTCTCCCATACCTGATATGATCGTCTGTCCTGTTTCTTCACTAAAAGATACTTTAAAGGATGGATCTTCCTGAGCAAGTTTAGAGAGTGCCTGTGAAAGTTTTTCCTGGTCGGCTTTAGTTTTTGGCTCGATTGCGACAGCCATGACCGGCTCGGGAAACTCTATCGAAAGGAGTATAATTGGGTTTTTCTCATCACAGAGTGTATCTCCCGTAAGAGTATGTCTGAGCCCAACAACTGCTGCAATATCACCTGCAGAGACCTCTTTGATCTCTTCACGCTTGTTTGCATGCATCGTCAGAAGTCTCCCGACTCTCTCCTTTATATCTTTTGTCGAATTATAAACATAGGAACCTGCATGGAGCTTACCTGAGTAAACCCTTATGAATGTGAGCTGTCCCACAAATGGGTCTGTCATCACCTTAAATGCGAGGGCAGAAAAGGGTTCACTGTCATCAACATGCCTTGTTATTTTGGAGCCGTCTTTTGGTAATATACCCGCAACAGGCGGAACATCAAGGGGGGAAGGAAGATAATCAACTATTGCATCAAGTAGAAGCTGGATGCCTTTGTTTCTGAAGGCAGAGCCGCATAAAACTGGTGTAAGCTTCAGCTGTGCTGTACTTTTCCTTATCGCTGCCTTTATCTCATCTATCAGTATCTCTTCTCCCTTAAGGAATTTATCCATGATAGTATCATCAACATCAGCCAAGGCCTCGAGCATCTTCTCTCTGTATTCCCGAGCCATAGGCATAATCCTGTCAGGGACATCTCCTTCTACGTATTTTGCACCCAATGTTTCGTCATCAAAAAATATTGCCTTCATTCTGACAAGATCTATAGATCCCCTAAATTCACTTTCAGCTCCTATAGGTATCTGAAGGAGAACAGGATGGGCACCAAGGCGCTCTATCATGCTTTCCACACTCATAAAAAAATCAGCACCTACTCTATCCATCTTATTCATAAAAGCAATCCTCGGAACACCATACTTATCTGCCTGCCTCCAGACGGTCTCTGATTGAGGTTCAACACCTGCAACAGAATCAAAGAGGGCAACAGCTCCATCGAGAACCCTGAGCGACCTCTCTACCTCAATAGTAAAATCGACATGCCCGGGTGTATCGATGATATTAATTCTATGGTCTTTCCAGAAACACGTGGTAGCAGCTGAGGTGATAGTTATTCCTCTTTCCTGCTCCTGGACCATCCAGTCCATAACAGCAGTGCCTTCATCTACCTCACCCATTTTGTAAGTAACGCCTGTGTAATAGAGGATACGTTCTGTGGTCGTAGTCTTCCCCGCATCTATGTGTGCCATAATGCCGATATTGCGTGTCTTCTCTAAGGGAAATCGCAACAAATGGCTTCTCCTCTATCTTTCTTACCATCTATAATGGGCAAAGGCCTTATTGGCTTCTGCCATCTTGTGGGTATCTTCTTTTTTCTTAAAAGAAGAACCAGTATTGTTATAGGCATCCAGTAACTCTCCTGCCAACCTTTCCTGCATGGTCTTTTCACTTCTGCCTCTTGAGTAATTGATAATCCACCTGAAGGCTAAAGCTGTCCGTCTATGTGCCCTTACTTCGACAGGAACCTGATACGTTGCCCCACCAACTCTTCTCGGCTTAACCTCTACAAGGGGTTTTACATTTTCGATAGCCGTCTTGAATACTTTAAGAGGATCGCTTCCAGTCTTTTTCTTTATGAGATCTAAGGCACCATAGCAGATTTTTTCTGCTGTGGACTTTTCACCCTCCTTCATTATTACATTTACAAACTTACTCATAAGTTTACTGTTATATTTTGGGTCAGGTAAAATTTCTCTTTTCGCTGCTACTCTTCTTCTCGGCATTCTTTACCCTAATCTTTATCTATTTAGGTCTTTTAGACCCATACTTGGACCTTCCCTGTTTTCTATCTGCAACTCCCATTGTATCCAAGGTACCCCTGATGATGTGATACCTTACCCCAGGAAGGTCTTTCACTCTACCGCCCCTTATCATAACGATAGAGTGTTCCTGGAGATTGTGACCTACACCAGGTATATATGCTGTGACTTCCATTCCATTCATAAGTCTCACTCTTGCAACTTTTCTGAGAGCGGAATTTGGCTTCTTGGGAGTTGTTGTATAAACCCTCACACATACTCCCCTCTGCTGGGGGCAGCCTCTTAATGCTGGGCTTTTTGTCTTGCTCTCAACTTTCTCACGCCCATGTCTAACTAACTGTGCTATAGTCGGCACTCTACCTCCAATGATTTCTCTTAAGGCTCAGGATTTTAAGAGAAAATTAAAGATACCAAAGAAACGCTTTTTTGTCAAGGCACGTGATTTTTTTCTTGAAAGTTATTATGATAACTAACCCATATTATTTATGCAAGTCTTCCTGATTGTATATCGGCATTATTCCTTTTCTTTTGCCTCTTCCCATAATGTATCCATTTCTTTAAGAGTCATGTCCGAGAGTTTTCTTCTTTGATCTGCTGCTTTCATCTCAATATAATGAACCCGTGAGATAAACTTTGCTATTGTTTTTCTCAATGCATCCTCTGGATTGATACCCATAAACCTTGATACATTCACCAGCATGAAGAATATATCACCAAGTTCATCTTCTATCTCATTCTGCCTTTCCCCCTTCAGTGCCTTTTTAAACTCCTTCATCTCTTCGTCAAGCTTTTCCAGGACATCACTAACCTTAACCCAATCAAAACCAACCCTTGCTGCCCTATCCTGAAGTCGATGGGCCCGTAATAAAGACGGTAGTGTCTCAGGGACCCCCTCAAGGATAGAAGTTTGCCGTTTACCCTCGCGTCTTTTCTGTTCTTCCCAGTATTCGAGAACCTCATTTTTCGTTTTGTAATCTGCCCGTCCAAAGACATGGGGATGTCTTGCGATCATCTTCTTAACGATCTTTTCGATGACGTCGGAAATCTCAAACTCTTTTTTCTCCTTTGCTATCTGGCTCTGAAAGACAATCTGAAACAGGAGATCTCCAAGTTCCTCTTTTATCTTTTCCGGATCACCATCATCAATAGCCTCTATAAGCTCATATGTCTCTTCAAGGATAAAAGGCTTGAGCGATTCCCTCGTCTGCTCCTTATCCCAAGGGCAACCTTTTTCAGCTCTGAGTTTTTCCATAATGTTCAACAGCTCCTGAAAATCCATATAAAACCTCTCAGGTGAAAATTTTATTTTTCTCGCTTCAGATATACATATGCTGATACCGAAACAACAACCAAGGTCAAAACAAATATCAGCCCGCGTGACAAATCGATATATATCAGCTTTTCCAAGTAATGAATTATGAATGAACCACTATAGGTAAGTGATGGCTCATAACTCTTTCTTAACCAAATTTCAAGATAGGTCAGAGGACAGTACCAACCAAATATCTGTATCAGAACAGCAAAACCGAGGCCAGCTATGTGGAATATCTTTACAGCTCGATACCTTCCTCCTATAAGGGCACCGAATATCAGAAAAACAATCCAGAGAAAATGGATAAGAACCACAAAGTCTGCTACTACCCTGTAAATCATTCTTGATAAGCCGCACTATACTCTTCCCTGTTTATAGAAAAGCCTATTGAGATCAACATCGATCAAATCCGCTGCAGCTTTCCAGCGTTCAGTTACCGGAATATCAAAGATAATTTTATCATCCATAGGGGCGACCAACCAGCTGTCCGTCATAAGTTCATACTCGAGCTGCCCAGAAGACCATCCCGCATACCCAAGAGCAAAGAGGAACTTTTTTGGCCCTTTACCTGTAGCAACATCTAACAGTATCTCTTTTGTTGTAGTCAGGGCGATACCATTACTCACCTTTATTGACGTGTAGTAACTGCTCTCGGGTTTATAAAGCATATACCCCATTTCAGGCTTAACAGGGCCGCCATAAAATACTGGCAGATCTATCACACTCTCTTTTATATCAAGCCAATTGAGGAATGGTACAAAGCTATTTAGCAGAATGCGATTGATAACAAGCCCAAGGGCACCATCTTTAGAGTGGTCACAGATGAGAACAACAGTGCGTTCAAAGTTTGGATCTTTTAACCCCGGGCCAGCTATCAGAAACATGCCTGTCAGATTTTTGATATTGATATCACTCATGCTTTATTCATCTCTTTTTTACATCTCCTGATTTCGAACCTCGCAAGTTTATCACACCGCTCATTTTCAGGGTAACCATCATGTCCTCTAATCCACTCCCATTCAATCTCGTGAATATTTGAGAGACGAAAGAGACTCTCCCAGAGATCACGGTTGGCTACCTCCTGTTTCTGGGCATTCTTCCAGTCGTTCTTAAGCCATCTAAATATCCATGATGTTATACCCTGAACAACATAATTTGAATCTGTAACCACCTTAACCTTGCATGGTCTTTTTAGGGCTTCAAGTGCCTTGATGACTGCTGTTAGTTCCATGCGGTTGTTTGTCGTCATAGGAGTACACCCAGAAAGTTCCTTCTCTTTCCTGTTAGACCTCAAGATAACACCATAACCTCCCATGCCTGGATTACCACTGCAGGCACCATCAGCAAAAATCTCTACAGAAGGTTTATTGACAATAATTAACTTATCATGTAATCTCGAATCCCCTCTCGGCCATGACCTAGGTTTCTCATCACTGAGCTTATTTATCATTATCTTCATTTTACATAAGGTTTAACGGTTAGCAGACAAAACCTTTTTGAAATATTCTGCCGTTTTTTCTAATCCCTCTTCTAAATCAACCTTTGGCTGCCATTCCAATATTTTCCTTGCTAACGTGATATCAGGACATCTTCTTATAGGGTCATCTTGAGGAAGAGGTTTAAAGACTATTCTTGATCTTGAATCAGTTACCTTTAAAACTTTTTCTGCTAACTCGAGAATTCTGATTTCAGAAGGATTGCCAAGATTAACAGGTCCGGTAAAATCGTCAGAGGTACCCATGAGTTTTATCAGGCCGTCTACCATATCACCGATGTAACAGAAACTCCTCGTCTGACTCCCGTCTCCATATACAGTAATATCCTCGCCCTTTAACGCCTGGATGACAAAATTACTCACAACCCTTCCATCATTAAGATGCATTCTCGGTCCATAGGTATTGAAGATCCGCGCTACCTTTATCTTTAGTTTATGCTGGCGGTGATAGTCAAAGAACAAGGTCTCTGCACAGCGCTTTCCTTCGTCGTAGCAACTACGAATACCAATGGGATTCACACTGCCCCAGTAACTTTCTGGTTGTGGATGGATAGAGGGATTACCATAAACCTCTGATGTAGAGGCCTGAAGGATACTTATCTTGAGTCTTTTTGCGAGGCCGAGCATGTTTATTGCACCATGGACAGCAGTCTTAATGGTTTGGACAGGGTCTAACTGATAATGAATTGGAGAGGCAGGGCAGGCAAGGTTATATATTTCATCAACCTCAACATAGATAGAAAAGGTTATATCATGCCTCAAGACCTCGAAATAGGGATTGTTTACGAGATGTGCAATGTTACTCTTCTCCCCTGTAAAAAAATTATCTACACATAATACCTCATTCTTTTTATTCAGCAACTGTTCGCATAGATGACTCCCAATAAAACCTCCCCCACCTGTTACAAGAATTCTCTTCATTAATCCATCCTCCTTGAGTTTTTAACGTTTACTTCTCGAAATTCCTTTGTATTTTTAAAAATATTTCTGATATTCATTTGTCCAATCTTCCATAATGATCATCGATCCTCACGATGTCATCCTCCCCAACATACTCCCCATTTTGTACTTCGATTATCTCCAGTGGTACTTTTCCAGGGTTTTCGAGCCTGTGAAGGGTTGACTTTGGCACATAGGCCGATTCATTCTCGTGTACAAAAATCTCTTTGTCTCCAATATTAACTTTTGCGGTTCCTTTCACAACGACCCAATGCTCAGACCTGTGATAATGCTTCTGAAGGCTTAACCTTTCTCTAGGGTTTACTACAATTCTCTTAATCTTATACCTCTCCCCTTCTTCGAGAACAGTGTAACTACCCCAGGGTCTATAGGTAGTTACATGTTCAGATACCTCTTTCCGATCCTCCAACTTAAGCCTCTTAACAATATCCTTCACCTTCTGTGCATGCCCTCTCTTTGCTACCAATAGGGCATCGCTTGTTTCTACTACTAGACAATTCTCCAGGCCAATAGTGCCTATCAATCTCTTGTCGCTGATTATCATGGTTTCCTTAGTGTCCATTGCGATAACATCACCTGTCTTTACATTGCCATTTTCATCTTTATCCAAAATTTCAAATAATGCATCCCAGGAACCTATGTCATTCCAGTAAATTT
>DASPRG010000044.1:0-6041 GCA_035624555.1 Thermodesulfovibrionales bacterium | reverse complement strand
TCCCCCTGTAGCTTCAGGCGCCTTTTTTCCCAGAAACTTTTTAAGGCCAGGTTTTTCCTCTGCAGATTCACGAGTCCTTCTTTCCTTGATCCTGTTCAGATTCTCCTGGACAATCTTTGCTTCATCTTTCGTCAGACTCTTAGAGGAAACAGCCTTATCGATAAGCTTTTGCTGCGCTGCGATCTTGGCGTCAATATCTGAAATCACAGCAATTGCTCCTGCGGCAAAGATCAGCATTGTAATGATAGCTGATACTGAAAGTAAAATCCTCAGTTTCATATGCCCTCCTTTGTAAAAGAATTTTGAAATATCGTATCAGAAAATAGAGACCTCGTCAATATATGTTACGAGATTTCGCAGCATCTCACTGGAGAGAATAGTTTCACGTTTCCCTGTCACTGCCGACTGCATATCTTCACTTTGATGGTCTTTGCAAAATCCGAGAGTGTTTCATCTCTCGCTCCAAATATCACATAGGTATTCCATTTATGAAGTATCTTTAAAATATCGTCTCTTTCTTCAATGACTTCAACGGATTTACCTTTAGATTTTATCGCATCTGCAAGGTCTTCACTTGATATGTCCTTACTCGCCGTTCCTCCGGCATAAAAGATGGGCAAAAGGATGAGATAGTCAGAATCATCGAGATTTCTTGAAAATGCCTCAACATACTCTTTTTTCATCATCCTTGTTGGACCAAAACCGTGTGGTTGAAAGATATAACAGACACCTTGTCTGATATTTTTCATTGCCTGCATAAGGGAAGAGATCTTATGTGGGTTGTGGGCGTAGTCATCAATCACAAGATATTTACCGTTGTTCAAATGCACATCAAACCGCCTTTCAATACCCTGAAATTCTTTGAGCATAGCTGCTATATCTTGTTCAGGAATGCCAATCTCTGAAAGAAAGGCTATACAGGAAAGGGCATTATAGAGGTTGAATCTTCCCGGAAGGAAGAGAGTGAAATAAACACCATTTACAGAAAAGTCTGTGCTCCAGGGTTTATAAGAGATATCCATTGCCCTGTATTGTGTTGCAGAATTTATGGAAAAGGTGACCACATCTTTTGTTGTGAGATTTTTGAGTTTCTGATCATCGGTATTTATAACAACCTTTCCATCAGTATTTTTGATGATGGTTTTGAACATCTCAGCAGTAACCTCTATAGCATGGTGGTCAAGCTGGAGGTTTAGAAGTATCAGATGGTCTGATTTGTACGTAGTAATAATCTTATCTGACTCGCATGCCTCTATGATAAGGATATCACTTTCTCCTGCTAAGGAATTGCCAGGGTGTTTTTCTGTTTTGAATTGTTTTACCCTGCCTCCGCCTATAAAATTTGGACTCAGTCCAAGCCTCTTCATCAAAAATGCGAGCATCCCTGCTGTTGTTGACTTCCCGCTTGTACCGGCAACAGCAATAGTCCTAAATTCTGATGTAAGCTCAGCGAGATATTCCGGTCTTGTTTTAATTGGTATTTTCAGGGATGTTGCTTTTATGAATTCAGGCGTATCATGCTCTACAGCCGTACTGAAAACTATGAAATCGAAGGAGCGGTCGAGGGCGTTTCCATCCTGGGGCACAATCGTAATTCCTTTTGAAGTTAATGATGAACACAAGGGATGTGTTGGGTTGTTGTCAAAACTTCTGTCAGATCCAACAACTGTGTGGCCTCTGTCAGCCATAAAAGATGCTATAGCAGATACCCCGCTTCCACCGATGCCCGAGAAAAATATCTTTAAAGGTCTGTCAAACACGCAATATTATAACTTTTCTCTTATTCAAAATGATTATATCTAACATAATCAGCAAAATGCTAGGCGGCTGTAATTGTCATTGCGAGTACAGTGACAATATTTATAAAATATGTTGTTTAATGACACAATAAGAAATTATGAATTATGAATCCAACGTTTCTTAAAGGAGGAAGATATGGATGCTATTGAATGTATTAAGACAAGGATGAGTATCAGAAAATTTAAACCCAATCCTGTACCTTTAGAAATTTTGAAGAATGTTATCAATACGGCAAAATGGAGTCCTTCATACAAAAACACTCAACCCTGGGAAGTTATTATTGTCTCAGGGAAGAAAAAAGAAGAATTGTCAAAGACTCTCGTAGAGCTACTTGAAAGAAATACCGAACCCCTTCCTGACATTCCAGAACCCATGTCATGGCCCCCTGCCATAGAAGCAAGGATTACTGCTCTTATGAAAAAAAGAAGTGAGTTAACAGGGGTGGATATGTTTTCATTGGAAGCCTTGAGAAGAGCAAAATTAGCTAACTTTCAGTTTTACGGAGCACCGCACGGCATATTCCTCTTTCAGGATTCATCGCTTACCGCATGGTCTATTTTTGATATGGGACTGTTTGCGCAAAGTTTTATGCTTGCGGCCCATGCCTATGGGCTTGGAACTGTCCCACAGGCTTTTCTCACAGATTATGCGCAGCATGTAAAACAGTTTTTAGGGATTTTAGAATCAAAAAGGCTTGTCCTTGGAATTTCTATAGGTTATCCTGATTTAGAATCGCCGATGAATAAGTTCAGACCTGGCAGAATTGAGACAGATGAAATAGTGAGGGTTGTTGAGTAAATGCTAACTTTTGCAGTCAGTGAAGAGAAGAATAAGTGGCTAAAGGAAAAGATGGAGGCCCTGCAAGTCCATGAGAAGGACATTTTAGAGAAATTTGTACGCTCATCAGGAAAGGGTGGACAGAAAGTGAATAAGAGCGCAACTTGTGTTTATCTGAAACATTTACCCACAGGGATAGAAGTGAAATGCATGAAAGACAGAAGCCAGTCCATCAACAGATTTCTTGCAAGGCGCGAACTTGTAAAAAAGATCGAAGCTTTGTCAGGTAATGAAACCCATCGTGACCTCATGGAGAAAAAAATAAGAAGGCAGAAGACAAAAAGGGAGAAAAGAGCAAAAATGAAGTACCATACAAGTCCAGGATTTTAATGAAAAAAAGAGAGCCCTTACAGATCCTTGAATTCGATAAAATATTGAATGTAATCTCCAGGTTTTCTCACAGCGACATATCACGGGAGCATGTCCTCCGTATTCTCCCCTTTGATAATAGGGAAGATATAGAAAAGAGATTCGTACAAGTTCAGGAGATTCAAAGGCTTTCTCAGGAAGGAACACCTCTCAGGCTTTCTCATTTTCAGGATATATCTCAGTTAATCGAGAAAATAAGGCCAGAAGGAACACTCCTTGAACCCCTTGAACTTCTTTCCATCTTATCCGTTCTGCAGATAATATCTGCAATATCCTCACAGGTGAGAGATAGAAAAGACCTTCCTCTTCTCATGGAGCTTACAGCTTATTTAACAGGATTTCCTGCGATTCTGGCCAGTATCGAAAGAACTGTTGACAGCGAGGGTAATATCCTTGATGAAGCTTCACCTGAGCTCTATGATTTAAGAGTGCGCATAAGAAGCCTTGAGAAAAAAATAAGGAAACGACTTGAAGAGATGGTAAGGGACAGGAGGATAGTTCCTTTCTTGCAGGATAATTTTATTATCCAGAGATCAGGAAGGTGGGTCATACCGGTAAAGATGGATTCGAAGGGGAGAATACCGGGAGTGGTGCATGATGTCTCAAGATCGGGTGAGACGGCATTCATAGAGCCTCTGGAGATTATAGGAGTTGCCAATGAACTTGAGAATCTCATTGCCGAGGAGAAGGCTGAAGTGATACGCATCTTAAGGTCTATCTGCAGTAAGATCCGAATGGTAGCAGATGAAATCAAGGCGCAGTATGAGACTATTGTTTACATGGATGTCTTAAACAGCATTGCACGGTTTTCAGACTACCTGAAGATGAACATCCCGGAGATAAACGATTCATCTATCATCAGGCTTGTAAGTGCAAGGCATCCTCTTTTAATGCTTTTAGAGAAAGATAATGCCATCAGAGAAGTAGTTCCTATAGATTTAGGATTAGGGTTTGACAACAGGGTAATGGTTATAACAGGCCCCAATGCTGGAGGTAAAACTATCGCTATTAAAACAGTAGGACTTCTCCTGTACATGGCTTTATCAGGTATACCAGTGGCTTGTGATTCCTCATCCACCTTTCCCCTTGTCAATGAAATCCTCGTTGATATCGGTGATGAACAATCCATAGAAAGCAGCTTGTCTACCTTTTCTGCCCATATTACCAATATCTCAGAGATATTGAAAAGGGCTGATTCAAAGACAATTGTCCTGATAGATGAGCTTGGTACAGGGACAGAACCGGCTCAGGGAGCTGCCATTGCCTGTGCAGTGCTGAATGACCTGGAGAAAAAGGGTCCGCTTGTTTTTGCTACTACCCATCTCCTTGATATAGCAGGTTTTGCGCATAGAACAGGGGGAATGGTGAATGCATCGATGGAGTTTAATCAGGAGACATTATCACCTCTGTACAGGCTGAGAGTAGGAGAACCGGGTCAGTCGTATGCTCTTGAGATAGCAAAAAGATATGGCATGCCTGAAGGCACCATTAGTTCTGCCAAAGAGATGCTCGGCTCTCTGAAAATTGAGTTTCATAATCTCATAACAGACATGAAAGAAAAAAGGATGCAGTATGAAGAAGCACTCACTAAGCTCCATAAGCATGAGAGAGAACTGGAGGGAAAAGAGAGGCTTTTAAAAGAGCAGCTTGCTGAGGCAGAAAATCAGAAGAGGGTGATACTGAAAAATACGTATGAAGAGGCTAAAAGCATCATCTCAGATACAAAAAGACAGATCAACGCTGTCCTTGAAGAGGCAAAGCGAGAGAAAAGCCGTGAGGTCAGGAAAAAACTTGTAAAGACAGAGCAGTACGTTGAAGAAAGCCTGAAGGAATATGACAGGGAACCATCCTTATCAATTGAGGAGATAAAGGAGGGAGATATCGTTTTTGTAAATTCCCTTGGATATGATGCAGAAGTGCTTACTATTGACAGCAAACATAATCATCTAAGAGTGAGGGTTGGAAGCAGAGAAGTGGAAGTACCGATATCTGATACAAGTCGTAGCAAAGGGAAATATCCCAAGAAAGGAATAGATGTTTATACAGTACAGAGGGAAGAAGAAACAATTCCACTTCAGTTAAATATTGTTGGGTTGAGGGTTGACGAAGCGATATCAAGGCTTGAGCCATTTCTCAATCATGCATCTATTGCTGACATCAATGAGGTTACTATTATTCACGGGGTAGGGACAGGGGCTCTGCTCAAGGCTGTGCGCAGTTACCTTAAAGAACATCCCCTTATAAGGGAATTCAGAAAAGGGGAACTGTCTGAAGGAGGAAACGGCGTTACCATAGTAAAGATGAAGTAAGCACAGTTATCCTGACATTTCATGCCTTTCTCATTTTCTGTAATACTGCATTGCCTCAGGCATTAATTTTTCCATGTTCTTTATCCTGCTCTCATCTGCCGGATGGGTACTCAAGAATTCAGGTAGAGATGCACCCTGCTTTGCCGATGCTGATGCCATTCTTTTCCAGAAATCAACGGCAGTATGGGGGTCATACCCTGCCATGGCCATAAAGATCAGGCCAAGGCGGTCAGCTTCAGATTCCTGAAGCCTGCTATATGGAAGGAGCACACCTACCTGTGCACCAAGGCCATACGCTGTCATGAACAGATCTGTTGTCTCCTTTGGTTTCTGGGAAAGTGCAGTTGAGAGTGCAACACCCCCCATCTGTGCAAGAAGCCCCTGGCTCATACGTTCATCTCCGTGTTGTGCTACAGCGTGAGCGATCTCGTGTCCTACGACTACAGCCAGACCCGCGTCATCTTTTGCTACAGGTATCATTCCTGTGTACACTACAACTTTACCCCCTGGCATACACCATGCATTGACACTTTTGTCCTCAATGAGGTTGAATTCCCATCCATACCCCTTCAGCCTGTCAGATAGATTGTTTTGAGAAAAGAATGTCTCAACCGCGTACTGAATCTTTTGTCCCACCCTCTTTACCATCTGTGTATCATCCGTATTTGTGATTACTTTGTGTTTTGAAAGAAAATCATTGTAATTAGTGTAACTCATGCTGAGGAC
>DASPRG010000029.1:0-10187 GCA_035624555.1 Thermodesulfovibrionales bacterium | reverse complement strand
TTTCTATCAGGAGGCCAGCCGTCCAGTGACCCAACGATGTAACCTCTTTTAACGCATCAATCGCCCTCTTCCTCGCAACATGTTCTTCATCCCCTGATGCACTTCCGGGGTGAAGTATTACATACTCAGCCCCAATAACATCAGCCCTGTCCATTTCTACTACAAGGAGATCTATAGATCTTTTCCTTAAATCGTTATCCCTTGATGCTATGTTAATTAGATATGAGGTGTGAATATAGAGAGGGGTCATATGCAAATAGGACCGGAGTGATTTAAATTTCATAGCCTCTTCCTCTGAAATCGATTTTACAGCCCATCCCCTCGGGTTATGAGAAAATATCTGCAGGGTACTACACCCCAGGGCCTCCGCCCTTTCCAAACTATACTGTAATCCTCCGTTAATAGAAGTATGTACACCAATCCTTCGCATCATCTTATCATTCATCTGTTGACCAGCCCGTGTAAGTAAGAAGGAAAATGTTTCTTTTTATGCTTTCTCTTAAATACCCTAAAATAGAGATAGAAAACTCAATCCAAATCGAAAGCCCCTCCCCTTGTGGGAGGGGACAGAGGGGAGGGGTGACCTTTCTGGTTATATCTCACCCTCTCCTTAATCCTCTCCCATCAAGGGAGAGGAAACTATTGAAGATTTTCTATCAGTAAATTTGGGATATGAGGAACTCTTCTCGCTTTACTTTTAAGCTCCTTTTATTGATAATTTATAAAGAGAAAAGACTTTAAAATGCCGGATGTCTTAAATGGCCTCAAAAAAAATTAAAAAAGAACCGGACACTAAAAAATCTTCTTCGAGTAAGTTTGAAGGGTCTTTCTATCCCCAGAGGGTTGTTTTAGATACCAGCCTTTTTGTAAACCCTGATGTAAGAAAAAGTTTTGGCGATACACCCACAGAGGCTCTTGAGGCCTTTCTTTTCTTGGCAGCTCAGATACACATACTGGAGTTTTATATGCCTCCCTCTATTTTTGAGGAGCTTCTGCATTTTATTGAAAAGGATAAAATACCCGAGGACTTACTCCTGATACTCCATCAAAAACCGCCTAAAAAACACGAGTTAAAATGCCCTGCCTTTCTTTTATATGAATTGATAGAGGATATAAGAGAGAGGGTAAACAAGGGACTAAGAATTGCTGAAAAGGCTGTAAGAAGTGTTGAAACAAAAAGTTCAGATGAGATTATTCAAGACCTGAGACGGAAATATCGAGAAGCCTTGAGAGAAGGCATAATTGATAGCAAGGAAGATGTTGACATCCTCCTGCTTGCAATGGAATTGGACGCCCTGCTGGTTACTGCTGATCGAGGCTTAATAAAATGGGCAGAGAAGTTAGGGATAAAATGGTTATTCCCGGAAAAGTTTAAAAATTACCTTTTGGGGGCAATAAAGAGATCTGGTCTCCTCACAGGCAAAGTTAAATAGAAAATATTTTCTGATCCCTTCAGTCAAAAAATCCATGCCCCATCAGTTTATGACGGATTTCTCTTGTCCCCTCAGTATAAATCCTGTGAAATTTTGTTCTGTGGAAATGGTCTACCTTTTCTATTGAAAGGACTTTTGTGTTCACGCCAGATCGTTTGAGATGTTCCATCAATTCATATATCGTGTCTTTATTTCTCATGTTGACCTCGAAGGATTCTCTTACATTCCCACCATCTTCTACCTCTTTTAAGACCTTCTGTGGTGATAGGTACAGTGCCTTCGCAGACTCCAGGAGGTAACGGTCGTTTAAAGCAATACTGAATTCATGGCAGAAAAAGATGGCTCTGAGGATTCTCTGCATGTAAAACCCTGCGGGGAGTTCTGTTATAAGATCAGATGTGGCCTGTAAGTCCCTGAGGCATGATGAAAGAGTTACATATTTGATCTGCTTTCCATTTGAGATTGGTTTTATTACAATGCCTTCTCTTCCCTCTCCATCCAGTTCAAGCACAACCTCTTTTATCCTATCAACATCAGACACACTGAAAGGTCCCCATCTTCTTACCTGTGGGATTTTAAATTGCTCAAAAATTGTGTAGCGCTCTTCTATAGAAATTTTTCTGCTCCTTGAATCAAAGAGGTCGAAGGAAAAGAAGATTACATCTTCACTGATATAAGGAATAATCTCTGTATTATATGGACTGCCAGGACCTACAATTTCACCATTGATTATATACCCAGGATATTTATCAAAATAATTTAGGTTAATCAGGTCCTGGATTCTATTTGTCGTGAAGGGACAGATGAAACCTCCTCTGGTAAAAGCAAGGGGTTTCCCATTTATTACTACTATCCTTACATTATACCCGTCCACTTTTTCCTCAATGTAGAATCTTTCTTTGAAGTAGCGTTTTATCCCATTTTCAAGGTGTAAAACTCTCATTATTCTTGGGTAGCCTGGTATAAGGCCACCTTCATGAAAAACAGTACCCCTCGGATAATTTTTGTAGTCCTGTGCGAGCCTTACGAGAAGGATTTCCTTAAATTGATCTATATGCAAGGCTTTTTTCTTTTGAAGCTTTGTTATATCCTCATTCGTGAGATATTTTTTTATAAAGGATGGAGTGGGTTCCACGTTGTCTTGGACTTTCATAGCTGGTTATTAAAAACTAATAAATTAACTCCAATTTGTCATGCTGAACTTGATTCAGCATCTCTTAGGAAATAATATTCATGAGGCCCTGAAACGAGTTCAGGGTGACAAAATACTTTTACAATAACTGTTTTGTGTTTACTCTTTAGATGTTTTTCTCTTTTTGTCTTTACTCACAAGTCCTATTATGAAGTCTACATATTCATCTTTATTATTGAGACGGAATCTTTTGACTGTTTTGGGTATTCCTTCTGGTAGAGCTTTGTCGTAGATAACAGTATCAGCCATTTCGAGGATTTTTTCTGCACCCCTCTTGATCTCTTGATTTGTAGAGACAAATACTACAATATCAGGTTCTAAAACCTTAATCGCACTGTTTCCTTCGATGATGATTCCCTTCAGGTGTGAAAGTCTATCAATAGCTATCTGGAGGACATCTTTGAGGTCTTCTGGTGGTGACTGAACCCATAGGACTTCTTGAGCACCGGCATTAAAAAGCCTGCCTGTGTCTTTGTCTTTCTGCCTCAATATTTCTGGCGTGTCTACTATAGAAGTATAGAATGAAGTCCTCGTGTATTTGATAGCACCCAATCCGCTCAGTCTCTTAAGGATCTGGCAGGCAACAGTAGTCTTTCCAACTTTACTATGGGCACCACCAATCCCTATGGTAAAAGGCCTCATCAGGATTACGAGTTTAGACCAGGGTCTGTCTCTTTTATCTCCTCTTTATACCCACATTTCTTGTCATGACAGAAGTGTATTAACATCCCTGTCTTGTCTCTCTTCTCGAGGAGAAATTCTGCACTGCAATTAGGGCACTTTTGGGATATAGGTTTATACCACAAAGTAAATCGGCATACTGGGTAGTTCCTGCAGCTCCAGAAAGGTTTTCCCCTTCTTGAACGCCTTTCTACAATATCTCCTCCATCCTGTGGACATTTAAAGCCTGTTGATAGGGGCCTTGTATTTTTGCATTCAGGATATCTTGAACAGGCAAGGAATTTACCATATCGCCCTGTTTTTATGACCATAGGTGAACCGCATTTCTCACATGTTTCGTTCGTTTCCTGTGCAATCTTTTCTGTGCCTTGTTCTTTGTGTTCTACGTTTTCGGTGTGAAGTGGTTTTGTATTCTTACATTTAGGGAATCCAGAGCAGGCTAAAAATCTTCCATGTCTTCCCCACCTTATGACCATAGGAAGGCCACACTTCTCACATATTTCATTAGTAGCGATATCTTCTGGTTTTATCCTTCCCTTTGTCTTTTCAACCTCTGCTATGTCTTGGCTGAAGGGACCGTAAAAATTTTTTACAACCTTCACCCACTTCATCTTTCCTTCTTCAATATTGTCAAGCTCGTCTTCCATCTTTGCAGTAAAATCCGCATCAATAAGCTCCGGGAATTTTTCAACGAGAAAGTCATTTACGACAATTCCGAGATCCGTAGGGGAAAACTTACCTTCTGTTTTATTAGCATATTTCCTGTCCTGGATAGTAGAGAGGATAGTTGCGTACGTGCTTGGTCTGCCGATTCCCTTTTCCTCCAGAGCCTTGATGAGTGTCGCCTCTGTATAATGTGGTGGTGGTTGTGTGAAGTGCTGTTTCGGTTGCAGATTGAGGAGTTTTAATCTTTCTCCTTCTTTTAATGCAGGCAATGTCAGCCCTTCTTCTTCCTCTACTTCATCTTTCCCTTCTGTATACGAGGCCATGAAGCCATCGAAACGGACTATCGTTCCTGATGCCCTGAACTCTGTACCCCCCTTTAATTCCCCCCTTGGTAAGGGGGGATAGAGCGGGGTAATAATAAAAGTTGTCTGATCAAGCTGTGCTGGCGCCATCTGACTTGATATAAACCGATTCCATATCAGCACATAAAGGGCATACTGGTCTTTTGAAAGAAATTGTTTTACATCCTCTGGTTTTTTCTCAGGATACGTTGGCCTTATAGCCTCATGTGCTTCCTGTGCGGTTGCCTTGCTCTTATAAAAAGGAGGTTTCTCAGGAACATAATCTTTGCCATAAACTCTTCCAATGAAATCCTTGGCCCACTCCTGTGCTTCAGAAGCTATCCTGAAGGAATCAGTTCTCATATAGGTGATGAGTCCTACCGCACCTTCTTCGGCAAGTTCAATACCTTCGTAAAGTTGCTGAGCTACTGTCATTGTCTTTTTTGCGGGGAATCTTAATTTCCTCACTGCTTCTTGCTGAAGAGTGCTTGTAATGAAAGGTGGGTAGGGCATCCTTTTTCTTCGTTTCTGTTCTATCTTGCTTAATACAAATTCTTTATCCCTCAGGTTTTCAACTAATGTATTTGCAGTATCCCCGTTCGGGATGAGAAATTTGCTCCCTGCTTCTGACTGCCCCTGGGTCGTAGACTGTTGTATCCTATGAAGCCTTGCCCAGAAACTGGGGAGTTTAGACCCCTCAAATTCTGCATTTATGCTCCAGTATTCTTCAGGTTTGAACGCCTTTATCTCGCGATCTCTGTCTACAATCAACTTTACCGCAACAGACTGTACCCTACCTGCACTGAGCCCCCTTCTTACCTTCTTCCACAGAAGAGGGCTGAGTTTATAACCGACCAGCCTGTCAAGTATTCTTCTGGCCTGCTGGGCATCTACCTTTTTCATGTCTATCCTGCCAGGGTTTTTTATCGCCTCTCGTACAGCCCGTTCTGTTATTTCATTAAAAATAATCCTGTATATCCTCCCATTTAGGGATTTAGGATCTGAGATTTCAGATGCAATATGCCATGCGATTGCCTCCCCTTCCCGGTCAGGATCGGGTGCAAGAAAAATCTTATCAGCCTCTTTTGATGCCTTTTTGAGTTCTTTAATGATTTTCTCTTTACCCGGGATCACCACATACTTGGGTTTAAAATTATTCTTTTCATCAACTCCTATCTCTTTTTCTGGAAGATCCTTGATATGACCAATAGATGCCTTAACAGCAAATCCTTTTCCGAGTATCTTAAGAAGCGTCTTTGCCTTTGCAGGTGACTCAACGATGACAAGGTTACTGTGACTCGCTTCAGTAGATTTCATATAAGATAAAACCTGTTCCCCATTGTTTGTCTTATAGCACCTTTTAGTTCTAAACTGAGAAGTATTTCGAGTGCCTTTGATGTTGGTAAACCACTCTCCCGAGAAATAATATCGATATGCTTTGGCTCTCCAGAAAGAAAGTTACAGATGTTCTCCTCTTCATTTGTTACTTCAATCTTTGCCTTCTCCTTTGATCGGATAAACCCTTTTAAGACAGGCGCAAGTTCCTCAACTATATCCTCTGCCCTCCGCGTGAGTATCGCCCCCCTTCTTATAAGTTCGTTTGTGCCTTCTGAAGTGGACGCAGTTATATTACCAGGAATCGCGAAGACCTCTCTACCCTGTTCAAGGGCACATCCTGCTGTGATCAGGGAACCACTATCAGAAGTAGCCTCTATGACGAGCACACCAAGAGAAAGCCCGCTGATTATTCTATTTCTCCGTGGAAAGTTTTCTTTATCAGGAGAAGTTCCCGGAGGGAACTCGCTTATAACGCAACCAGAGCCTGCAATTTTATCCATCAAGCCTCTGTTCTCTAAAGGATAGGGAACATCAAGTCCTGATCCGAGTACCGCTAAGGTTCTTCCGCCTGCTCGTAAAGCCCCTTTGTGGGATGTGGAATCAATACCCCTTGCCAATCCGCTCACAACAGTAAAGCCCATGGATGCAAGCTCCCCTGAAATATTTTCTGCAACAGATGTCCCGTAAGGAGTAGGCTTGCGTGAACCAACAATAGCGATCGCATATCTGTCTTGTGGCTGTATATCTCCCTTCATGTAAAGGACAACAGGTGCGTCCTCTATCTCCCTGAGCATTTCTGGATAAAAAGAGTCATGAAGATTTACAACATTTATCCCTTTTTTCTCCAAAACCTTGATTTGTTTATCCACAATTTCCCAGAGAGAAAATTCTTTTATGTTTTTTGCCCTGTTTATCCCTATCCCTTCTAAGGAAAGGAGATCATCCATTTCTGCATCGAAGATTCTTTCAGGTGTCTTAAACAGGGAAAGCAATTTCTTTGCAAAAACAGGCCCTATATCCGGCACCGCAGATAAAGCAATCCAGTACCTGAGATCTGTCATTTTTTATTTCAAATTAAAATTATCAATGATCAATTATCAAGTAAGATTTAATTGATAGTTTGCATTAATAATTGCTAATTTTATCTTAATTTTCTTAACTTCAACCGCAGGGCATTGAGTTTTATAAAACCTTCTGCATCTTTCTGATTATATACATTTTCTGCTTCAAATGTTGCAAGCCCGGGGTGATAAAGAGAATTTGGAGATTTTCTTCCGACGACATAACAACTCCCCTTATATATCTTGATCCTGACTGTCCCATTAACGTCTTTCTGTACATCGTCCATGAGGGTCTGCAATGTTTTCCTCTCTGGAGAAAACCAGTATCCATAATATATAAGCTCAGAATAGCGCGTTATCAGCGAGTCTCTGAGGTGCAGTATCTCCCTGTCAAGGGTTATTGACTCTATTGCCCTGTGGGCAACATGGAGAACTGTGCCTCCAGGGGTTTCATATACTCCCCTGGATTTAATTCCGACATACCTGTTTTCAACCATATCAACCCTTCCAACTCCATGTTCACCAGCAAGATGATTTAATCTCACGAGCAAGGTTGCGGGAGACAGAAGTTCATCATTAATTGCAACAGGATCACCATTCTTATAAGAGATTTCAACAGAGAGAGGCTTATCAGGTGCCTTCTCAGGCGGTAAGATCATGGTATACATGTCAGGGGGAGATTCTTGCCATGGGTCTTCCAGAATCCCTCCTTCATAGCTGATATGAAAGAGGTTCCTATCTATACTATAAGGTCTTTCCTTTGTTGCTGTAACAGGGATACCACTCACCTTGGAATATTCGATCAGGGATTGCCTTGAATTGAATGGCCATTCTCTCCATGGTGCAATTACCTTTATGGTAGGGTTAAAAGCATAATATGTGAGTTCAAATCTTACCTGGTCATTGCCTTTTCCTGTCGCACCATGGGCAACAACCTCAGCGCCTTCTTTATCTGCTATCTCAATCTGTCTTTTAGCAATAAGAGGTCTCGCTATTGATGTCCCGAGCAAATATGAGCCCTCATAAACTGCATTTGCCCTAAGCATGGGGAATATATAGTCTTTTACAAACTCCTCTTTTAAGTCTTCTATATAAACTTTTGATGCACCTGTCTTCAATGCCTTTTCTCTTATGGCACTTGTATCTTCTTCCTGACCGAGATCCGCATAGAAGGCAATGATCTCTGCGCCGTATTGCTCCTTCAGCCATTTGATTGCTACAGAGGTATCAAGACCTCCAGAATAGGCAAGGACTATCTTGTTCATTCAACCCCCAATTATGAGCTTAGATTAATGAGCAAAAAGCTAAAAGCACATGTATACTCATAGCTCTTAGCTCTCTGCTACGAGCTTCTTCAAGTCATAAAACCATAGCATAAATCTAAAAAAAATGTAAAATGTATAAAACACTCGTGAACAAGGTCTAAATTTTAGATCAGAGTAAAAACGAATTATGAGAAGATGGGGCAATTGAGAGGCAAGAATTCATTTCCTTGTCTTTAGACATTTACTGCAGTATCCTTTTATTTCGAGAGTGTGAGTTACACCTTCGAAACCTTTCTTTCTGCAAGTCTTCTTCTGAAGATCTTCTAACGCCTCAGAATAAAATTCTATGACACCACCACATGAAATACAGAGCATATGATCATGGTGGTTTCGGCCAAAGGTTTGTTCATAGTGGGCATGTTTTTCAGTTCTTTCGACCTGTTCAATGAGACCACTTTCAAGTAGTAGAGGAAGAGTTCTGTAAATGGATGCCTTTGAAACTTTCAGCCCTTTTTTCCTCATCCCGATATAGAGTTCCTCAGGGTCGAAATGTCCATATCGAGAAGAAATATCTTTGAGTATCAATTCTCTCTCTCTTGTAAATTTAAGACCCTTACCCTTAAGATATTTTCTGAATGCTTTTTCTCTCATTTTCTATTTCTTTACATAGATTCCTTTTGCTATCTCTTCATCGATAGCAATTGTTGTCTCATCTATACTTACAACATACGAAGGTTTTTTCTGCTGGAGTTTAACAGTCCCACCAGGCATAAGTCCTATAGCTGTTAGCTTTTCCATGGCAGAGGTTATTATGAATACAACCTTTGCAGTTGTGCCGACTTCCATATCTGCAAGAGGTTGTACAAGTGGTTTAACTTCTCGTGTATAGAGTCTGCAGCAGTTTCCCTTCGGTATTGCTCTTCCGTGAGGGCATGTGGGTGGATGTCCTAAAAAGGTACATATGGCCTCTTCTACCTCAGGACTTATTACATGCTCAAAAAGGCAAGCATCCTCTTCGTAATTATTCAAAGAGAGGACATCGGCAAAAAGTCTTTCTGCAAGGAGGTGTCGTCTTGTTATGTCCCTTGCCCTGAATCGCCCTTTTTCTGTAAAGTAAATTTTTTCTTCCTTAATAATTATTAAGCCGTCTTCCTGCATCTCGAGGACTTCTTTCTCATTGCCAATTTCATTTATGAGATCAGTGAAGTTTACTTCTCCATCTTCTGCCATCTCCCAGATTGCCTCAAGTGCCTCGTCTTCAAACATACTCTTTTCTGTTCCAGAAGATGTCCGAGACCTACAGAACTTTTTCTTTTCAGGCATCATATGTTACCTATTCCTTTCTAAGACATGTTATAAGTCGTCAAACATCTTAAAATCTTTTAAGATGTTTTGTAATGTTATTTTTGGTTCTGTCATGCCCCGACTCGATCGAGGAATCCAGAGAAAGGATCTGGATTTTCCGGTCAAGCCAGAAAATGACGACCATTGTGACAGGTCTCGCTATGAATAACATTCTATTTTCGATCAATGTCTTTCTTTTGGCTTCTTTACGGAATAAGGAAACAATATGAATTGCATAATTATCATATAAAGATTTCCCCATATGCAAGCCTATATACTTATATGAAAGTGCATGAGTACCCAATTCAGCAGCCCTCCAAAAAAGATTGCCATCAGAAATATTATCACTGCCATGGTAAAAGCCATCTTAATGCCCTGTTCCTTTATCAGCATGAAGAAATGTGCTAAACAGGGGATAAAAAGAGTTATTGTTACAAGGCTCACCACAGCCTGAATGGGTGTGAGCAGTCCCTTTTGCGACATTGCAAAAAGACCTGCTGCACCGTAATCTCTTCTCAAAAATCCGATCAAGAATGCCTCTGTTGTTTTTTCTGGAAGCCCAAGTATGTTTACGACAACAGGTGCGGCAAAACTCTGGATTAGGCTGAGAAGGGCAAGCTTGGAAAGAACAAAGAGGACAAACGTACCAAGCATAAAAAGTGGTACTGCCTCTTTAAGATACCAGATGACCCTGCTCGATGTTTTGGCAGCTATATTTGTAAGAGTCGGCTTCCTTAAGGGTGGAATCTCAAGAAAAAATCCTGGCTTTTCACCTGGCACAATCTTTGAGGCAAGATAGCCCGAAAAAAGAAGTACCCCGAGGATACTCAAAACCCATATTGACATGGCTTTTGCAGAAAGTGCTC
>DASPRG010000021.1:0-6289 GCA_035624555.1 Thermodesulfovibrionales bacterium | reverse complement strand
AGAATATCATCGAGGCCTCCTATCAGGCACTTGTGGATAGTATCGAGTACAAACTACTCAAAGACGGCACCAGCCACTAAAGCACATTAGCCCGCATTCAAAACATGGTTTTTAAATACACGTAACCTAAAGGTTGCGGCTACTTTCTTGCTTAATTCAGGGAGATTAAGACTTTCAAAATCTGTTATGGTAAAATGAATACCTTATGAGAAAATGTTGGTGTAAGAAAGAAGCTCTGGTGCTCGATTATAGTCCTTTGTTTATGAGATATTGGATGATTGAAAATTCTAAATCCTGAATTCTAAATTCTAAACAATATTAAATGACCAAAATTCACAACTTGTTTGACTATTCGAACTATTTTAGGATTTAGTGTTTAGAATTTTGGATTTAAGAAAGAAGGGGGTATTATGGCAGACTTAGAGGCGGACAAAATACGAAATGTAGCAGTTATTGCGCATGGAGGAGCTGGCAAGACCTCGCTGGTAGAGGCTATGCTTTTTAATGCAGGTTCTATCGACAGGCTCGGTAATGTCCAGGATGGAACGACAACAACAGATTATGAGCCTGAGGAAGTAGCAAGAAAGATTACTATCTCTTCTTCCCTCGCATTCTGTAACTGGAAGGATCGCAGGACTAACATTATAGACACCCCAGGATTTATCAACTTTCTCGAGGATGCGAGAGGCTGCCTTAGGGCTGTTGATGGAGCAATCGTCATAATCAGTGCAATCTCGGGTGTAAAACCAGAAACCGTGAAAATATGGAGATATGCAGATGAATTTGAGGTACCGAGGGTTGTCTTTGTCAATAAAATGGACAGGGATATTGCAAACTTTTCGAGGGCTATAGGAGAGCTTGAAAAATCTTTTGAGAAAGAGGTTGTACCCCTTTATATTCCTATTGGCTCAGGGGAAAATTTCTCTGGCGTCGTTGACCTGATAAAGATGAAGGCCTACACTTTCCATAATGGAAAGGCAGAGGAATCTGACATACCTTCTGAGATGATGGCTGGAGCTGAAGAATACAGGAAAAAACTTGTAGAAAAGATTGCAGAGTCTGACGACACCTTGCTTGAGAGATACCTTGAGGGTGGCGGGCTCTCTGAAGATGAGATCACCAGTGGTATACGGGAAGGCTCTTTAACAAAGAGGTTTATACCTGTCACCTGTGGTTCTGCATTAAAGAATATAGCAATTCCTCAGCTCCTTGATACTATCTTATTGTGCCTCCCTTCACCAGTAGAGATGGCACACCTATCACCTATTAAAGGCAAAAATCCGAAGGACGGGAAAGAGGTTGAAAGGAAACCATTAAAGACAGAACCCCTTTCTGCTTATGTATTCAAAACGATTGCAGACCCTTATGCTGGGAGGCTCTCTGTCTTCAGGGTGTATTCTGGGATACTCAGGGCTGACTCTACTGTCCTGAACACATCAACAGGTGCAAAGGAAAGAATCGGCCAGGTCTTTTATCTCATGGGCAAAAAACAGATATCTGCACAGACCATAGGGCCGGGTGAGATAGGTGCAGTAGCAAAACTCAAGGAAACATTTACAGGAGATACCCTTTCTGATGATAGCCGTCAGATTATCTTTGAAAAGATGAAATTCGCTGAACCTATAATATCTTATGCAATTGCACCGAAAAGCAAGGGTGATGAAGAAAAAGTAGGCGCTGGCCTTCAGAGGATACTCGAAGAGGATCCGGCTCTCAAGTTTCAGAGGGATGAAGAGACAAAAGAGATGCTCCTTTCAGGAATGGGGCAGGTCCATCTCGAAGTGACAATCGAGAGACTAAAAAGGAAGTTCGGTACAGAGGTCTTGATGAAAACTCCCAAGGTCCCTTACAGGGAGACAATTAAGGCATCAACAAAGGCACAGGGCAGATACAAAAAACAGTCAGGTGGCAGAGGCCAGTATGGTGATTGCTGGTTAGCGATAGAGCCACTCACAAGGGGAGGCGGATATGAATTTCTCGATAAGATTGTAGGGGGTGTAATCCCTCAACAATACAGGCCAGCTGTTGAGAAAGGAGTCGCGGAAACAATGCATGAAGGTATCATTGCAGGATATCCCGTCGTTGATTTAAAGGTGACCCTCTATGATGGTTCCTATCACACAGTAGATTCATCAGAAATGGCATTTAAGATCGCAGGCTCGATGGCTTTGAAAAAGGCATTCCTGGATGCCAAACCTGTGTTACTTGAACCAATCATGAAGGTTGAGGCGATAACTCCTGATGATACCCTCGGTGCAGTGATAGGGGATCTCAATTCAAAAAGGGGCAAAGTTCAGGGTGTAGAACCACAGGCAGGTGGAAACCAGAAGATCCTTGCCCTCGTGCCTATGGCAGAAATGCTTACCTATGCAAACCAGCTCCATAGCCTTACCTCAGGCAGGGGGCTTTATTCAATGGAATTTTCACATTACGAAGAGGTACCAAGCTATATAGCCCAGAAATTAATTGCAGAGCGAGAGGCCAAGAAAAAGGAGAAGGCAGAAGAGAAGTGAAAATCCTTCCAAAGGATTACAAGAACACCCTCAATCTTCCCCAGACTGACTTCCCGATGAAGGCAAACCTCACTGAGAGAGAGCCAACAATAATAAGGTTCTGGGAAGATGGGAAGATATATGAAAAGATCCAGGAGAAGAATAGAAAAAATAAGCATTATATCCTTCATGATGGGCCACCCTATGCAAATGGCCCCATCCATATCGGCCATGCCCTCAATAAAATCCTTAAAGACGTAATTATAAAATATGAATCCATGAAAGGTTCATATTCCCCATATGTACCTGGCTGGGATTGCCATGGCCTACCGATAGAATTGCAGGTTGACAAGAATCTCGGCGTGAGAAAAGAGGAGGTTGATATCCTTGAAAAAAGGAAGCTCTGTAGAGAGTATGCTGCACAATTCGTTGACATCCAGAGAGATGAGTTCAAAAGACTCGGGATCTTGGGTGACTGGGCATCTCCTTATCTAACAATGTCTTACGGCTATGAAGCATCCATAGTCAGGGAGTTTTTCCATTTTATGAAAGAAGGATATGTTTATAGAGGTAAGAAGCCTGTGCACTGGTGTCCATCCTGTGTCACAGCCCTTGCAGAGGCAGAGGTAGAGTATGCTGATAAGGAATCGCCTTCCATCTATGTAAAGTTCAGGGTTCGGGATAATGACATAAATGAGAAATTACCAGCCCTGGCTAAAAGAAAGGTCTTCATCCTTATATGGACAACGACTCCCTGGACATTGCCTGCGAATCTTGCCCTTGCAGTCCATCCTGAGGTTGAATATGTTGCTGTTGAAAGCGGGGACGAGGTTTATATTGTTGCTGAAGGGCTTCTCAATCCTCTCATAGAAAAGCAGATACTAAAGGGTAAGATTCTTTTAAAGATTCCGGGCAAAGACCTCGAAGGCTTAATTACGGAACATCCATTTGTTGAAAGGCTATCAAAAGTTCTTCTTGGAGATTTTGTAAACACCGGTGAGGGAACAGGTATTGTGCACATTGCACCTGGCCATGGTGAAGAAGATTATGAGATCGGATCTAAATACGGACTTGATATTTATGCGCCTGTTGACGACAAGGGAAGATTTACAAAACAGGCAGGAGAACTTGAGGGACAATTCGTATTTAAGGCGAATCAGAAAATAATAGAGATCATGAGAAATAACAATTCATTGTTAAAAGAAGAGAAGGTTACTCATTCTTATCCCCATTGCTGGAGGTGCAAGAAGCCTGTTATCTTTCGCGCAACAGAACAGTGGTTCATCTCAGTTGAACATAATGGTTTGCGGAGTCGTTGTCTAGGAGAGATTGAAAAAGTCAATTGGATTCCCAACTGGGGGAAGGACAGGATCTACGGTATGGTCTTAAACAGACCTGACTGGTGCATATCGAGACAGAGGGCATGGGGAGTCCCAATAACACTGATAAGATGCGGTCAGTGTGGCGGATTTATTAAAGATGAGAAAGTCTTTGAAGGAATTGTGAGATCTTTTGAAGAAAAGGGTGCTGATATATGGTTTGTAAAGGAAGTAAATGAATTTTTACCATCGGGATATGCCTGCAAAGAATGTGGAGGCAAATCATTCAAGAAGGAGATGGATATTCTTGATGTATGGTTCGACTCCGGGGTAAGCCATGCTGCTGTCATGGAGATGGATGAAAGGCTGAACTGGCCTGCTGATATGTACCTGGAGGGAAGTGATCAGCACAGGGGATGGTTCCAGAGCTCCCTACTTGCTTCTGTGGGAACAAGAGGTAGGGCTCCTTACAGGACAGTACTCACACATGGCTTTGTCGTTGATGGCCAGGGGAAAAAGATGTCCAAATCTCTTGGAAATGTTGTCGTACCGCAGGAAGTCACAAAAACTAATGGTGCAGAGATACTCAGATTATGGGTTTCGGCAGAAGATTACAGGGAAGACGTAAGGATATCAAAGGAGATCCTTGACAGACTCACTGAGGCATACAGGAAGATAAGAAATACCTGCAGATTTCTCCTTGGTAACCTTTACGATTTTGACAACAGGGATTACAGCTATGCACTTTTAGAGATAGACAGATGGGCAATGGGCAAACTCCAGACACTCATTGAGACAGTTACATCAGCGTATGAGAATTTTAATTTTCATGAGGTCTTTCATGCCCTTTACAATTTCTGCGTTGTTGACATGAGCTCTTTTTATCTCGATGTCCTGAAAGACAGGCTTTATACATTCAGGTCAGACTCTGTAGAGAGGCGTGCTGCCCAATGGGTTCTCTCTCAGGTACTTTCCACAATGACGAGGCTTATGGCACCAGTACTCTCCTTTACAGCAGAGGAGGTCTGGCAGAGCATGGTGCAAAGAGCAAAGGTTACAGAGGAGTCTGTATTCCTTACCCCTTTTCCTGAGGTTGATAAAAAGTATTATGACCATGAGCTTGAAAAAAGGTGGGGTGATCTTTTTGTACTGAGAGATGAAGTAAACAAGGCTTTAGAGATGAAAAGGACTGAAAGGTTAATAGGGAATTCCCTCGAGGCAAATGTAATACTCTTTCTCCCTGAAGGATACAAAACCTTTCTTTCAGAATACAGAGATTTCTTGCCAGCCTTCTTTATCGTCTCGGCAGTTGAGATTGAAGATAAAAGCCTTGAAGGCTCTTACAAAAGCGAGGAGATAGAGGGGCTTGAGGTTAAGGTAGATAGGGCACCCGGAGCAAAATGTCAGAGATGCTGGAACTGGAGCGAGACAGTTGGAAGATCGAAAGAGGCTCCTGAAATCTGCGAGAGATGCTATAAGGTCGTCTTTGAATAAAGAATGAAACGGTTCAAAGATGCTCTCCTCATCTTGTCAATTGTAATAGCATTAGACCAGATAACAAAGTATCTCGCCCTCAATTATATAAATCCCTATGATTTTATAAAAATCTTCCCATTCTTACATTTAGTAATGGTCACAAACAAAGGGGCTGCCTTCGGGATGTTTAAAAGTATTGGAAGCGGTTTCTTTATTGCTGCATCCATAGTAGCCATACTCTTTGTGATATTTCTTCTGATCAAGGGTAAAGAGAATTATCTCGGCCTCTCTCTAATACTCGGTGGTGCAATAGGAAACCTTATAGATAGATTATTTTATGGCCGGGTTTTCGATTTCATTGATCTATCAATCGGCAAATATCACTGGCCAGCTTTTAATGTTGCAGACTCCTCTCTCACTATAGGTGTAATGATTATTCTGTTAACTCATTTTTTGAAGACGATAAAAGCGAAACATTTAGCAAGAAAAGGTTCCCATGGCGGATGAACATTCGTTCGATATTGTCAGCAGAGTCGATATGCAGGAAGTAGCGAATGCTGTTCAGCAAGCTGCGAAAGAAATAAGCCAGCGGTTTGACTTCAAGGGAAGCAAGAGCAGCATTGATCTTGATAAAGACAAGGCAGAGCTCACGCTCATCTCAGACGATAATTACAAGCTGAACAGTCTGATAGATATCCTCAAGGGTAAGCTCGTGAAGAGAAATGTCTCGCTGAAATCTTTAAACTTCGGGAAGATAGAAAAAGCCGCAGGCGACACCGTAAGGCAGGTTGTAGTCCTCCAACAGGGCATACCTGCTGAAAAGGCCAAGGATATTGTGAAGCTTATCAAGGATACGAAACTCAAGGTCCAGTCAGAAATCCAGAAAGACCAGATACGTGTCAGGGCGAAGAAGATAGACGACCTCCAGTCAGTTATAAAGATGCTGAAGGAAAAAGATCTCGATTTTCATATCGAATTTATTAATTACAGATGAGAGACCCT
>DASPRG010000015.1:0-3295 GCA_035624555.1 Thermodesulfovibrionales bacterium | reverse complement strand
AAAGCGGGCCTCCCTGTGATGGCTATGTTAAACGATTCTCCTTGCAAATAATCAGTAGTTTCTCTGTGAAATGTTTCAACAGTTGTAGGTGGAACATGTGGTTGATCAAAATAGCCTGAGATGTGAAGTAGTGAGGAAACTTACAGTCCTACTTATACTGTCTGATAGAACAAATCTTATCCTTTACAGTCTAACCAGCCCCTTTGCTGTAGCGTCTTAATGTCAGTTTTAGTCATATATGGACATCAGTCCGTTTACAAATTCTATTCCATTTTCATTTCAGCTCTTCAACTATCTGTGCTAAAATTAACGATTATGAATAACAGCCCGACATTTACTCTTGAAGAGCATAAGGCATTAACAGAATTGAAAGAGGGCATTAAGGGGCTGTTGGGTGAACGAATGATAAAGATGGTTATCTACGGGTCAAGGGCGCGTGGAGACTATGAAGAGGAATCTGATATTGACATTGCGATAATTGTTCAGGGACTTACACGAGAACTGAAGGGTCAAATTTTCAATATCGTTGCCGATATTGAACTAAAGTATCTCATGCCTTTTTCTACACTGGTTCTTTCTGAGGAACAATTTGAATCCCTGAGGAAGAGGGAAAGAAGAATAGCAATTGATATAGAAAGGGAAGGGGTGCCAATATGACAGAGGAAAATAAAAAGGAGAATATCAAGGCTGAACTGGAGCGGGCATTAAATGCGATGAGTGCTGCTCATCTTCTTTTCGAGAATGGATATATAAACGATGCCATTTCAAAACTCTATTACTCCCTTCTATACAGTGTAAGAGCTCTCCTTCTTACAAAAGGACTTGAACCAAAGAGCCATGAAGGGGCACTCAGAATGTTTGGCCTTCACTTTGTGAAAGAGAGTATATTAGAACCACGAGATTCCCACGTATTCTCAAGGATGATGAAATTCAGAGAGGAAGCTGATTATAATCCCTCATACGTTTTTACGACTGAGGATTTCCTTGAGTTCAAAAAAGATGTGCAAGAATTGTCTGGCAAGATAGAGACATTTTTGAGTAAAAAAGGGTACCTCTAAGATTCCTTATCAGACAGACTGAGAAGGTGCAATTGCATACTTTTTCATCTTATAACCAATCTGCCTTGGTGTGATGCCGAGAATCCTTGCTGCCTTTGCCTGAACCCAGCCAGCATCCTCAAGGGCATGAAGGATACTTGATTTTTCTATGTCTTCGATCCCTGCTCGTAAAGATTCTTTTTGCAAGACTTCTTTGGAGGATAGCAGTTTAAGATTTACTGGAAGGTCAGAGGGTTCAATGGTCTTCCCATTGCACATAACAACTACCCTTTCTATCGTATTTTCAAGCTCTCTGACATTACCGGGCCAGCTGTAGTTCATCAGGAACCTGAGTGCCCTTGGTGATATTGATACATTCTTCTCGTTCTCATCATTGAAGCGTTTGAGGAAATGCTCGGTCAAAGGAAGAATATCCTCTTTTCTTTCTCTGAGAGCAGGCATACATAACGGCACAACATTGAGTCTGTAATATAAATCCTCTCTGAATTTACCTTTTTGAACGAGCTCTTCAAGATTCCTGCTCGTCGCAGCAATAAGTCTGACATCAACCTTGATTGTTTTCTCTCCGCCTACACGCTCAAACTCCTTTTCCTGAAGCACACGCAATATCTTTGGCTGAAGATTGACAGGCAGATCTCCAACTTCATCAAGGAGTATTGTCCCGCCACTGGCAAGTTCGAATCTTCCCTTTCTTGCTGTTACAGCTCCAGTGAAAGCTCCTTTTTCATGCCCGAATAGCTCTGATTCAAGTAATCCCTCAGGGATAGAAGCACAATTAAATCTCATAAATGGACCCTTCGCCCGAGGGCTCATATAGTGAATAGCCTTTGCTATTAACTCCTTCCCTGTGCCACTTTCTCCATATAAGAGAACGGTTGCCTTTGAATTGGCAACACGATGGACAGCATCAAATACTTCTTGAATCTTATCTGAACATCCGATAACATTCGGTAGACTATATCTGCCTTTCAGTTCGAGTTTCAGGTTTTCTCGTTCCTGTTCTGATTCCCTGTAATGTTTCCAGAGGATCACATACTGAGCAATGATGGATGCTATTATCTCTAATACCCTGATATCTTCGTCAATGGTTATAGCCTTATCCTTGAAAATTCTATCAGCGCTCAAAACACCTATTGATTCTCCCTTAAATTTAATAGGAACACACAGGAAAGAAATACCACTTCTTTTTATCCGGGAGCCCGTCTTATTCAGAAACAATGGCTCTTCTCCCACATCAGGGATAACCAGAGGGGAACCCTTTTCGAGAACCCTTCCTACAATACCTTCACCTATCTTATATTTACCTTTTTCTATCTGATCCTTCGTAAGGCCATGGGCAGCAACTATGCGAAGCTCTTTTGTGTGTTGATCAAGAAGAAAAACAGACCCTCTTTCCATCTCCAGAAAATCTCCAAGAACATGCATAGTCCGAGAAAGATTTCCCTCGAGGTCAAAGGAAGAATTCATAACCTTGCTTACTTCAAGGAGGGCCGAAAGTATCCTATTTTCTCTTATAAGTGACTGAGGCATTTAAGTGTTTCTCACTTTCATTTCTTAATTGTTATATCTGTTCAATCATTTCTCTAATCCCCCTCTACCCATTCCTCGTTTATAGCGAGGGTGCTTGCTGAAAGGACAGAGAGCTTCACAGCGCCGATGGTGCGATACACCTCCTCAGGTTTACGTTTCGTACCTTCTACAGTAAGAATTTCATCGATCGTGATGCCGAAGAGGCGCTCATTCTCCTTCAGATAGGGAAGTATTAATGTCCAGTCCCTTTCAGTGAAAGGAAGGATCTGTCCGCCATTCAACTGCTCCGGCACGATGCGATGGTGGGGATCACGAACGAATATCGCGCCACCTGATGCGAGGGAAAAGAGATTGGACCCTGGATAGGGTATCTCCTGTGGAATGACACGGCCTTCTCTGTCAAAGGTTAGACCGTTCAGTATGACAAACCCGCCTCCGTTGTATGGATTGCCTGCCATGAAAGACTCTGCCAGATAGTCGAGTGCCGTGCCATTAATTACGACTCTCGGTTTTCCTACGGCATTGATGAAGGGTCGGCCTGCTGCATTCCCGAGAACGTAGACTTCTCCTCCTTTTGCTCCGTACATGAAGGTCTGACCAACATCGCCAAACACCACGAGTTTCCCTGACTTCATGATCTGCCCGAGCTGGTCCTGAGCATTTCCATGGACGTACATTTCGAGACCATCCATCCCGGACCCCAGATA
>DASPRG010000160.1:0-16712 GCA_035624555.1 Thermodesulfovibrionales bacterium | reverse complement strand
GTCAATCGCAAATACATTGGATGGGTCAACCATAGCGATTGTTAAGGTAGCTCCAACCCTCGCAACAGGCACTATAAGATATTTTCTCGCCATATCAACAGGTATGAGCTTTAAGAGAGAAGAATCAATCTTGTAATCAGAAAGGTTTATTGCAGGAACACCATACTGTCTGCTGAGGAAGGCAACAAGTTTCTCCTCCGTTACATAGCCTAACTTTACGAGGTTCTTCCCGATTCTTCCTCCCTCTCTATTCTGAAGATCCAGGGCCTCTTTCAGTTGTCCATCTGTGATAATGTTAGACGTTATCAGGAGCTGACCTAATCTTGTCGGCATGTTTTTAATGTTCTTAACATATATAAAAATATAATGAATGTCAAACTGGTTTACAACACGTTAAAGATCTTAGTAACCTCTTTCCTTTTTCAATTTTTTTTGCCCATTTACTTTGAAGATTGCAGTAAATCTTCTCTTGCTTTTGAAAGTAAAGCTGATATCTTTTTATAATATTGCCAATTGTTGACTCAGAAATGCTTTTCATCCCATGTCGACTGCAATATTCATCTAAAAGGGGCTTGATCTTTTCTTTCCCGAGCTTTGGGTACCCCTGTCTTAGGGCTCTTATAAACTCGATGACCTCAAGAGGTATAGTCGATTTTCTCACTCTCTTGGGACGGGTAGACAGTGGAATTAATGCTATTAATTTTCCATCCATCTCTTTCAGTCTTTTCCTCCAGCGGTTGATTACCTTTCTATCTGTACCAAAGACCCCGATAGTAGCTTTTTCACCATATCTCTCATAGAATCTGATGATTTTCATCCTCTGCACCGCCACCTCGCTCCCTCCAAATTTCCTGAGACCATTGTTCATATCGTAAACCCTAAGACAACCCTGCATCCTCTCATAACCGAGTATGCCTTTGCATAATGATCCGTCTTTTCATGTCGCACATGTTTTTTAACTTTTTTACCTCGGAAAAGCTGTGATACGAATCACAACAATGTTTGAGCCACAAACTCAGCGGCGTGTTAATCCGAGAGATAGAGAGAATACAATATTTGCATGGATAGGAATAGCAATCTGCAGATATGGTAAAATTTAACAACGAAGAGAAAAATTCCGAGGTTCTGTAACAATGGTCAGACAGAAGGATATACCATCATCCAGTGATTTTGAGAGGGCTGAGAGGCTGAGAAAAGTTATAGAGGCTCTCTATGAGATAAATAAAAATAATATTCCCGTCATCGTTGAAGGTAATAAAGATGTATCAGCATTGAGAAAGCTCGGTCTTGTCGGAGAAATCATTACACTCCATAGAGGAAAAAGTCTCTATGATTTTTGCTTAGATATTGCGGAAAGATTTCAAAGGGTAATTATACTCCTTGATTGGGACAAGAAGGGTGAGAGTCTTAGTAAAACTTTAGCTATGCACCTTAATGGACACTGGGAGGAGTTTTCTTTTTTCAGGGAACTCTTCAAAGTGCATTGTCAGAAAGAGATAAAGGATATAGAAGGTATACCTAAGCTCCTCAGAAGGTTAGAAGGAGATGAAAATCCTTGGTATTAAGGGCGAAAACCTCGCAGTAAAATTCCTCAAAGAGGAAGGCTACAGGATAATCGCGAGGAACTATAAAACCCCTATCGGTGAGATTGATATCATTGCCCAGGACGGTAATACCATAGTATTTATTGAAGTGAAGACCAGGACAGATGAGCTCTTCGGCCAGCCTTTCGAGGCAGTAAACAAGAAGAAAAGGCAAAAACTGAAAAATGTAGCCTTATTCTATCTGAAAAGGTATAAGGAAGAATGCCCTGTGAGGTTTGATGTTCTCAGCATTTTTTACAGGGAAGACGGAAAAAAGGAGATCGAGCATATCAAGGATGCCTTCGAGGTTTAAGGCTTTCCACTCGACTGTGGAGCTGATTTCGAAACCTTTTTCTCAGATCCTGCTTCTTTGGATTTCCGTATGTCTTCATAATCAACAAATTCAAGAACGGCCATTGGTGAAGAGTCCTTAACCCTGTTTCTCGTCTGGACAATCCTGAGGTATCCGCCATTTCTTCCAGCAAGTCTCGGTGCTATCTCGCCGAAAAGCTTCGAGACAGCTGTCCTGTTGGGAAGATAAGAAAGGGCAAGTCGTTTTGCGTGGAGATCACCTCTGATACCAAGCGTTATCATTTTCTCTGCAATCCTTCTTATTTCCTTCGCCTTTGGAATAGTTGTCTCGATCCTCTGATGTTCAAAGAGCGATGCTACCAACCCGCGCAAGAGAGCTTTCCTCTGGTTTGCTGTTCTTCCGAACAACCTGCCATCAACTCTATGTCGCATCTTGCTCCACACCTCCACCTTGTGAAGCTATCTCTTTGTTGAGGGCATGCAGGTCAACCCTCATGCCAAGGCGTAACCCCATTGAGTGGAGTATCTCTTTTATCTCATTCAGAGATTTACGTCCAAAGTTCTTTGTCTTAAGCATCTCGTGCTCTGTTTTCTGAACAAGGTCGGCAATGGTCTTTATGCTCGCATTCTTCAGGCAGTTATTGGCTCTTACAGAGAGCTCCAGCTCATCAACGCTCTTGATAAGATTAGCGTTGAATACAGGATTATCACTTAACGATTGTGATCCACTATCGTCCTGCATAGAACCGATTTCTTCTTTCTCTTTTTCCTCTTCTGATTGGAACAGTTCCATATGCTCAATGACAACAGATGCTGCCTGTGAAACTGCTTTTTCAGGTGTAATACTTCCATCAGTCCATATCTCCATGACGAGCCTGTCATAATCTGTTGCTCTTCCGACCCTTGCTTTCTCAACGATGAAGTTCACTTTCTTAATTGGGGTAAAAACAGAATCAACAGCAATCATACCTACAGGGAGATCTTCCTCTTTGTTTAATTCGGATGGCACATATCCTTTGCCTTTTTTAATATGCATCTCGGCTTCAAAGAGAGCATCCTTATCTATGGTTGCTATAACCTGTTCCGTGTTAAGGATTTCAAAAGATGCATCCCCATGAATATCAGAGCCCGTCACATCTTTTGGACCCTTTACTTTTATTGTTGCGATCTTTTCCCCATCAGAATAAAGCTTGAACCTAAGCTTTTTCACATTCAGGATTATGTCAATCACGTCCTCCTTTACCCCGTCTATTTTAGAGAATTCATGAAGGGCGCCGTGTATCTTCACTGCCGTAACTGCAGCACCTTCAATAGAGGAAAGCAAGACCCTCCTGAGGGCATTGCCTATAGTAGTACCATAACCGCGCTCTAAAGGCTCCGCTATGAGTTTACCGTATGTGTCAGTCAGGGTTTCTTCATCAAACCTTATCTTATCCGGTAACTGAAAGCCTTTTCTCTTCAAATCCATAAGGCCTCCTCTGAGTCTTTTAACGTTAGAAAGGAAATGGAAAGTATACTGTTTTCCTCATTCCCTATTTCTAACTTCTTATTCATTATTTAGAATAGAGCTCTACTATGAGCTGTTCCTGAACAGTAAGTTGTATTTCTTCCCTTGATGGTATATGTAAAACCTTGCCTCTCATGTTTGCACTGTCAACCTCAACCCACGGGAGTATTCCTCTATGTTCAGCTTTAGAGAGGCTGTCCACTATCTCGGGTATATCTCTACTTGATTCTTTCACCTCAACGAAATTCCCGGCCTTGACCTCATAGGATGGAAGGTTGACTATTTTACCGTTTACAAGAAAGTGCCCATGAGCAACAAGTTGTCTTGCCCTGCGTCGGTTAGGTGCAAAACCCATGCGATATGCAATATTATCAAGACGGCTCTCGAGGAGCTGAAGGAGTACCTCCCCTGTAATGCCTTTTTTTCTTTCAGCCTCATAGAAATACCTTCTGAACACTCTTTCAAGAAGTCCGTAAATCTTCCTAACCTTCTGTTTTTCTCTGAGTTGTATACCATAATCAGATAATTTCCTGTACATCTGTCCATGTTGTCCAGGAGGATACTTTCTTCTATCGATAGCACATTTTTCTGTGTAACATCTATCTCCCTTGAGAAAAAGTTTTTCTCCCTCCCTACGACAAATCCTGCACAGTGCTCCTGTATATCTTGCCACGCTAAACTCTCCTCTTTTTGGGAGGCCTGCAACCGTTGTGAGGGACAGGTGTCACATCTTTTATGAGATTAATCTCTAGACCCGCTGCCTGAAGTGCCCTGATAGCAGATTCCCTTCCTGCACCAGGCCCCTTAACAAAGATATCAATCTGCTTCATCCCCAAGTCCATTGCCTTTTTTGCTACAGCTGCAGCTGCTATCTGTGCTGCATATGGAGTCGCTTTTCTTGAACCTTTAAAGCCTAGGTTACCTGCACTTGACCAGGTGATAACATCACCATTTGGGTCAGTAATCGTTATTATCGTGTTATTAAAAGTCGCTTGAATATGGGCTGTTCCATAAATAATGTTTCTTTTCTCTTTCTTGACACCTTTCTTCCTCTGAGCCATTCAGTTATGCCTCCTTTTTCTTGCTAACGGCCGCTTTTCTTGGTCCTTTACGAGTCCTGGCATTGGTTCTCGTCCTCTGACCTCTCACAGGAAGTCCTGAACGGTGTCTCAGTCCTCTGTAAGAGCCGATGTCCATAAGCCTTTTTATACCCATGGATATGTCACGCCTGAGATCACCCTCAACCCTATAATCCCTGTCTATTGCCGTCCTGATCTTAACAATTTCTTCATCCGTGAGATCCTTTATCCTCGTATCAGGGTTGACCTTCGTCTCAGCCAGTATCTTCTGCGAAAGAGACCTGCCTATGCCGAAGATCCTTGTTAATCCTATCTCTATGCGCTCATTTTTCGGTAAATCAACTCCTGCAATTCTTGCCAACTCACACTCCTTCTGCTAATTCAAAATAGATATCTCCTATTACCACTAACACTTCAAATAAAATTCATAGGCTGTTTCATCCTTGTCGTTGTTTGTGCCTAGGATTATCACAAATAATCCTCACAATACCCTTCCTCTTTATTATCTTACATTTAGCACATATGGGTCTCACTGATGACCTGACCTTCATAATGTAATTCTACTCCTTCAGAAATTTTAAAATCGAAAAACATCCACCTCAGGCGTATTAAAAATTTCGGAACTTCCCACCCCTGGTAAGATAGAGTTTATTTAGCTCTATACGTTATCCTTCCCTTTGTAAGATCGTATGGAGAAAGCTCTACAGTTACCTTATCGCCCGGCAAAATCTTTATAAAATGCATCCTCATCTTCCCTGACACATAGGCAAGTATAACTTGACCATTTTCAAGCTCCACTTTAAACATTGCATTGGGCAGGGTTTCTACAACTGTCCCCTGAACCTCTATAGTTTCCTCTTTTGGCATTAACTTAAAATTATAATTTTTTATTTGCTTTTAGTCAAGATCTCAGGTTCTTTAGACGTAACAAGTATAGTGTGCTCAAAATGGGCTGATGGTTTGCCATCAGCTGTAACTGCTGTCCATCCATCATTGAGAATCAAGACCTCGTATCCTCCTAGATTAACCATGGGCTCTATCGCCAGAGTCATCCCTTCCCTGAGCCTCGGGCCCTGCCCAGGTAGCCCAAAGTTTGGAATCTGTGGATCCTCATGTAACTCTCTGCCTATCCCATGTCCTACAAATGCCCTTACCACTGAAAATCCATTTGACTCAACATGACTCTGAATAGCATATGAGATATCAGATACCCTATTGCCCACCCTTGCACTGCCAATTCCAATATACAGAGATTCTTCTGTTACCTCGAGCAATCTTTCTAACCCAGGGGCTATTCTCCCCACAGGTATAGTAACAGCACCATCACCGTAAAACCCGTCTTTATAAACACCGATGTCCACACTCAGAATATCTCCATCTTCTAAAATCCTCTTTGATGGTATACCATGAATAACCTCATTATTTATAGATGTACAGATGCTTGCAGGATATCCTCTGTATCCCTTAAATGCCGGCTCCCCTCCTTGTTCTCTAACATGGGCATCGGCAAACCTTTCGATCTCCACTGTGGTTAGACCTGGCCTAACCATGAGTTTTATGGCATCTATTGTCTTAGCGACGATACGACATGACTGTGCTATCTTTTCTATTTCTTCTGGAGACTTCAAGATAATCATATAACTTGAAACTGCACATTTCTGATTATGAATTTATGTTATTGCCTTCTTCCTCTTATCCTGCCCTTTTTCAGGAATCCCTCGTATGATCGTGTAAGCAGGTGCGTTTCTATCTGGGAAACAGTGTCAAGGGCAACTCCGACGGTAATTAAGATAGACGTGCCTCCGAAATAGAAAGGAACATGGAATCTTCGTATTAGTATCTCGGGTATGATGCATACAATGGCGAGATAGAAAGCACCAACAAAAGTCAGCCTCGAGAGAACTTTGTATATATACTCAGAAGTCTTCTGGCCGGGTCGTATTCCAGGGATGTACCCCCCGTACTTCTTGAGATTATCTGAGATATCAACAGGATTGAATATAATGGCAGTATAGAAATAGGCAAAGAAAAAGATCATCCCGACATAAAGAAGGGTATACAAGATTGTACCTGGAGAAAGCTGTTTGGCAACAGCCTGTACCCAGGGTATTGCTATAAACCCTGCCACAGTTGCGGGGAACATAATGATAGAGGAAGCAAATATCGGAGGGATAACCCCAGAGGTATTTATTTTGAGTGGCAGGTGAGTAGATTGCCCACCATATATTTTCCGACCCACAACCCTTTTAGCGTATTGGACAGGAATCTTTCTCTGCCCCCTTTCTATGTAGATTATCGCACCAACAATAGCCACCATCATTACGACAAGGGCGATAACGAAGAAGAGAGAGAGTTCTCCTGCTTGGATAAGCCTGATTGTACTTATAAGCGCATTAGGAAAACGCGCGACAATTCCGGCGAATATGATAAGTGAAATACCGTTACCTATGCCCCTCTCGGTAATCTGTTCTCCAAGCCACATAATAAAGGCTGTACCGGATGTAAGTGTTATCATTGTCAGGAGCCTGAAAGACCAGCCAGGGTTCTGGACAAAAGCGCCATTTTGCATACCTTCAAGCCCTGCAGCAATACCAAATGATTGAATAGCACTAATGACAACTGTCCCATATCGTGTGTACCTTACAATCTTTTTTCTGCCTGCCTCACCCTCCTTTGCGAGCTTGCCGATAGCCGGAATTACAACAGTAAGAAGTTGCAGGATAATCGATGCACTTATATAAGGCATTATGCCGAGAGCAAAAATAGTGACCCTTGATAAGGCGCCCCCTGAAAACATATCAAAAAAGCCCATGAGGGCACCACCCCTTTCAGTAAGAAACTTGCTGAGCGCCTCTCCGTTAATTCCAGGTGTAGGGATATGAGCACCGACCCTATATACAGCAAGAAGGATCAGGGTAAAAAAAATCCTGCTTTTGAGCTCTGGTATTTTGAAAATGTTTTGGAAGCTTGAGAGAATTCCCATCTGAGTTTTAGATTATTTCCGCCTTACCACCTGAAGCAGTGATCTTTGCTAATGCAGAACTACTGAAGGCATCTGCCTTTATCGTAAAAGGTCTGTGAATCTCACCTTCACCAAGAATCTTAAGGCCATCTTTTAAGTCCTTTACTATGCCCTTTTCAACAATAATTTCGGGCGTTATCGTATCGAATTCATCCAACTTACTAAGATCCTTCAAATTTATTATTGCATACTGTATTTTAAAACGATTTTTAAAACCCCTTTTGGGTAATCTCCTCTGAAGAGGCATCTGTCCGCCTTCAAAGCCCGGCCCCTTTGTTCCCCCTGAACGAGCTTTCTGCCCTTTATGGCCCTTGCAAGAAGTTTTTCCGTGTCCCGATCCTATTCCGCGACCAACCCTTTTTGCCTTCCTTATTTTTCCTAACGCGGGCTTTAAATCTTCTATCTTGCTCATGTCTCTTTAGTCTCCTCTTCGACCTTTCCTCTCAGTTTTGCAACAGATTCGGGATCTTTGAGAACCGAAAGCCCATTCAGCGTTGCCTTTACTGTATTGAAGGGATTATGGCTACGTAGGGACTTTGCAACGATATTTTGAACCCCTGCCACCTCTAAAATTGCCCTAACAGCACCTCCTGCAATAATACCAGTACCCTTCTGTGCAGGATTCATAACAACAGTTCCTGAGCCGAACCTTCCTACAACCCTATGAGGAATTGTTTTGTCTTTTATCGGAAACTGTATCAGAGATTTTTTAGCTTGATCAACCGCTTTTCTTATTGCCTCAGGAACCTCAGTGGCCTTTCCTTTGCCCATGCCCACTGTTCCCTCTCCATCTCCTACGACAACAAGGGCAGTAAAAGAAAATCTCCTTCCACCCTTTACAACCTTTGCTACCCTGTTTATATATACAACCTTATCTTTTAGGTTCAATCCTTCTGGTTCGATCCTTTTCACCATTCCTCCCTAAAATTCAAGCCCTGCTTCCCTTGCTGCCTCTGCCAGTGCCTTAATCCTGCCATGGTAAAGATATCCACCCCTGTCAAAAACAACTTTTCTTATGCCCTTCTCTAATGCCTTTCTTGCTATGAGTTCACCAATCTGTTTTGCCGTCTCGACATTACCCTTGTGGGATTTTTTATCTTTTAATTCCTTATCGAGACTCGATGCAGAGACAATAGTTTGTCCCTTGAAGTCATCGATAATCTGAGCGTATATGTGATTCAGGCTCCGATAAACAGAAAGTCTTAACCTTTCGGGGACCCCAAAAACTTTCTTCCTTATTCTTTTATGGCGCCTTTCTCTGCTTTCTTTTTTCCCCTTTGCCAAAAGATCCTCCGACAATAGAACTATTTCTTGCCCGTCTTACCAGCTTTTAATTTGAGGTGTTCTCCTGAATACCTAATGCCTTTCCCTTTGTATGAATCCGGCGGCCTGAGGGTTCTGAGATTTTCAGCCAATTGCCCCAATTGATGTTTGTCAATTCCCGTAAGGGTGACCAGGGTCTGCTTTGCATCAACAGATGCCTTAATGCCCTCCGGCAATTGAACTTCGACAGGATGGGAGTAGCCGAGGGTTAATACAAGTTTATTACCCACTACCTGGGCCTTATAACCAATCCCAACTATCTCAAGGATTTTCTGGTAACCATGTGAGACCCCGGTTAACATATTCGCAATAACACTCCTTGTGAGACCATGAAGCGATTTATCAATCCTTGAGTTACCTACCCTCTCTACAACAATATTGCCGTTATTTACCGAGACATTAATCTTATCTGGGTAAACCCATCTCAATTCGCCTTTTGGTCCTTTGACTATAATGGTCTTATTCTCAACCAATAAATCAACCCCCTTGGGTATCTGTATGGGCTTTTTACCTATCCGCGACACTCTATAATCCTTATGTAGTGAGTAGCTTAGGGCACGGAGTCCTGAAACTTCCTGCTGTTAGCTCTTTGCCCTTTACTTTTCTATCTTTACCAGACATGACAGATAACTTCTCCGCCAACACCTTCACGTCGAGATGCTTTATCACTCATTATCCCCTTCGATGTTGTCAGTATTGCAATCCCGACTCCACCCATTACCTTTGGTATCTCTTTGCTGCCAACATAGATCCTTCTGCCTGGTTTGCTGATACTTTTCAACCCAGATATAACACTCTCATTCTCAACATATCTTGGGACTATTCTCAGAATACCTTGCCTTTTATCCTTCAATATTTTATATGTCTTGATGAACCCCTCTTCTTTCAATGTCCTTGCTATCTCTACTTTCATTCTAGAGGCAGGAATATCAACCTTTTCTGCCTTTATACGTAATGCATTTCTTATCCTCGTAAGCATATCTGCAATAGGATCAGTCACCATTTTTTTATCTCCCCATAGTCACAGGCTACCAGCTCGATTTTGTTACCCCAGGTATCTGCCCTGCAAGGGTAAGTTTTCGAAAACAAACCCTGCACATCCCGAATTTCCGCAGATAACCTCTGGGTCTTCCACACAGTTTACACCGGTTATGAGACCTCACCCTGAATTTTGGTAGCCTTTTGGACTTCTCTATCATGCAAACTTTAGCCATTCACAGACCCTTTCTTATTTCTTATTTCCCATTTCTAATTTCTAAAAGGCATCCCTAAAAAACTCAACAGGGCCTTCCCTTCCTTACCTGTTTTCGCACTCGTACATATTGTAACATCCAAGCCATGCGCTATCTCAACCTTGTCATAATCTATCTCAGGAAATATAAACTGCTCTTTGAGACCCAGAGAATAGTTACCCCTTCCATCGAAGGACTTCCCTGATACTCCTTTAAAATCTCTTATTCTTGGTAGGGCAAGACTTATCAATCTGTCGAGAAACTCATACATCCTTTCTCCTCTTAGGGTTACCTTACAGCCTATGGGCACTCCCTTCTTCAGTTTAAAACTTGCAATGGATTTTTTTGCCTTTGCCACCACAGCCTTCTGACCCGTTATCAGGGAAAGTTCCTTCTGTACTGCGTCGAGGAGTTTTATATTCTGTATAGCCTCTCCAAGACCAACATTAAGAACAACCTTCTGTATCTTTGGTACTTCCATTACATTCTTATATGAAAATTCTTTCATCATGGCAGAAATGACCTCTTCTCTATATCTTTCCTTCAGTCTCGGCGCCATCCCTACTCTATGACCTCCTTGCATTTTTTACATGCCCTTGTCTTCTTCCCGTCTGACAGGACCGTATTGCCAATCCTTGTTGGTTTCCCACACTTAGGACATATAAGCATCACGTTTGACATATGGAGAGGTGCTTCTTTTTCAATTATTCCTCCCTGTGTATACTTTTTGCTTGGTTTCATATGCCTCTTGATTATGTTAGTCCTCTCTATCAGGAGCATGTCCTTTGATGGATAAAGAGAAATTACCCTCCCCTTTTTGCCCTTTTCTCTACCGGTAATGACTAAGACTGTATCGTTTTTCTTTATGCCTAAACCCATAGCTTTTAGAGAACCTCTGGGGCTAAAGAGATAATTTTGGTAAACTCCTTCCACCTTAGCTCCCTCGCCACAGGACCGAAAATCCTCGTCCCAACAGGTTCACCCTCTGTATTGATAAGAACAGCAGCGTTTTGATCAAAACGTATATATGATCCATCAAGCCTTCTCTGTTCTTTCTTTGTCCTCACCACAACAGCCCTTGTTACTACTCCCTTTTTGATGTTGCTATCTGGCAATGCCTCCTTCACACTTACAACAATGATGTCGCCGAGTCTCGCATATTTCTTATGAGAGCCTCCAAGAACCTTTATACACTGAACCCTTTTAGCACCTGAATTATCTGCGACCTCAAGTATGCTCCTCAGCTGAACCATCTTCACCCACCTCTCGCTGCCCCATCGAGGATTTCAAGCACTACCCACCTTTTTTCCTTACTGAGAGGCCTTACCTCGAGAATCTTGACAGTATCCCCAATACGACATTTGTTTTCCTCATCATGAGCCTTAAACTTTGTCACCCTCTTAACAGTCTTCTTATACTGAGGGTGTTGAACCAGTCTCTTCACGGCAACCACTACGGTCTTATTCATCTTGTCGCTAATAACTTCACCGATATAAATTTTTTTAGACATATCCTGTTTATTTCCTACTTTGATTAGATTTCTCTGTCATTATAGTCAGAACTTTCGCTATATCTTTTTTAATAGCCCGTATGCGTAAAGGGTTCTCTATCTCGCCTGTAGCTTGTTGAAACCTCAGATTAAACAGTTCCTTTCTGAGATCTTGGTCCTTTTTTATCAATTCCTCTATTGTCATTGACCTAAGTTCAGAGGGCCTCATAGAACCTCCTCTTCTCTTTTCACAAACTTTGTTGCCACAGGCAATTTATGTGAGGCAAGGCGCAAAGCCTCTTTTGCAATTTCCTCACTCACTCCTGACATCTCATAGAGAATTCTCCCTGGTCTTACGACTGCAACCCAGTATTCAGGTGCCCCCTTCCCTTTACCCATCCTTGTCTCAGCAGGTTTTTTAGTTATCGGTTTATCAGGGAAGATCCTTATCCATACCTTGCATCCCCTCTTGGCATGGCGTGTCATAGCGACCCTCCCAGCCTCGATCTGTCTGCTGGAAAGCCATCCAGGTTCAAGTGCTTTCAGGCCGAATTCACCAAAAGAGACTGTAGCCCCTCTGTAGGCCTTCCCATCCATTCTGCCTTTTTGCATCTTCCTATATTTAACCTTTTTGGGCATTAACATAGTAGCACCTATTTATAAATTCTTCATTCGCGATTCAGAGTCACCATCTCTCTCAACTGAATATACATTCTGCATTACAGAATAAACTTACTATTGGGTTGGGGAGGAAAGCCCAAAGCTTTCTGGTAATATATCGCCATGGTAGATCCATACCTTAACTCCTATCGCACCATAAGTTGTCCGTGCCTCTGTAAAGCCGAAGTTTATATCAGCCCTTAATGTATGGAGTGGAACCCTGCCCTCCCTATACCACTCTGACCGTGCTATTTCAGCCCCTGCAAGCCTCCCTGAGCATGATACCTTTACACCGAGGGCACCAAATCTCCGGGCTGAGGTTACAGCCTTCTTCATGGCTCTCCTAAAGGCAATCCTCTTTTCGAGTTGAAGGGCTACATTTTCAGCAACAAGTTGAGCATCTATTTCTGGTTTCCTTATCTCCTTTATATCTATAGCAATATCTCTACCTGTCATCAGTTGAAGGTCTTTTCTGAGCTTCTCTACTTCAGCGCCCTTTTTCCCAATAATAATACCCGGTCTTGCAGTATGAATAGCCACTCTCATGTTCTGACCTGCCCGTTCTATCTCTATCTTCGAGACTCCGGCATGGAAGAGCCTGTTTTTGAGCATCTTTCTCAAATTAATATCTTCGAGAATCTGTTCGGCATACCCTTTTTTGAGATACCATCTCGAATCCCAAGTCTTGACTATGCCGAGCCGAATTCCTACAGGATGTGTTTTCTGACCCAGATTGACCTCCTATTCTTCCTCTGATAAAACTAATGTTATATGGCAGCTTCTTTTCCTGATAACATTTGCCCTGCCCATTGCTCTCGTTTCCATTCTTTTCATAGTAGGTCCTTGATCCACACAAGCCCTTACAATTTTCATGGATTCAGGATTAACAGCCTTCTTCTGCTCAGCATTCGCTATAGCAGATTTAAGGAGTTTCTCAACAAACCTCGCACCTCTGTAAGGCATAAAACGCAAAAACAGAAGGGCATCACCGGCACTTTTGCCCCTTATCAGGTCTACCACCCTTCTTGCTTTCCGCGGCGTTACCCGCGCATATCGTAATATTGCCTTTGATTCCATAAAAAATTCTTTTACCCCTTTGCAGTCTTTTCTGAACCTGCATGAGATCTGAAGGTCCTTGTCGGTGAAAACTCGCCAAGCTTATGACCTACCATATTTTCTGTAACGTAAACAGGTATGAACTTCTTACCATTATGAACAGCAAAGGTATACCCGATAAACTCTGGTACTATTGTAGAACGTCTCGACCATGTCTTGATAATCTTTTTTTCACCACTTTCCGTCATTAGCCTGACCTTTTTCATAAGTTTCTCATCCACAAACGGACCTTTTTTTAAAGATCTTGGCAACTTACTTTCTCCTCTTCACAATAAATTTATCGGTCCTTTTATTACGCCTTGTTTTGACTCCTTCAGGTTTTCCCCATGGTGAGCATGCCGGTCTGCCACCAGAGCTTTTGCCCTCACCCCCGCCGAGGGGATGGTCGATAGGGTTCATAGCAACACCCCTTACATAAGGTCTTCTACCTAACAGTCTCGTTCTTCCTGCCTTCCCATAAGAGATATTTTCATGATCAGGGTTACCAGTCTGCCCGATTGTAGCCATACAGCCTGAAGGTATGAACCTCACCTCACCTGATGAGAGCTTAACCTGGACGAAATTATCCTCTTTAGCGATAAGCTGTGCAGAAGAACCTGCACTTCTCACAAATTTGGCACCTTCCCCTGGCCGAAGCTCAACATTATGTATAAATGCTCCTAAAGGGATGTGGCTTAAAGGAAGGGCATTACCAATTTTTATCTCGGCATCCTTACCTGATAAAACCTCATCTCCCACCTGAAGTCCTAAGGGGGCAATAATATACCTCCTATCACCATCTCTATATTTCAAAAGGGCAATTCTTGCAGACCTGTTGGGATCATACTCTATTGTCTCAACCTCTGCTGGAACATCCATCTTATCCCTTTTGAAATCGATAATCCTGTAGGCCCTTCTGTTACCCCCACCTCTATGCCAAGCAGTAACACGACCGCTGGTATTCCTACCTCCATTTCTTCTCTTTGGTCTCAGAAGAGGCTTGTAAGGTGTATCTGTTGTGAGATCAGTAAAGTCAGAGACCGTCTGGAATCTCCTGCCTGGTGATGTCGGATTATATTTTTTTATGCCCATTATAATGCGCCTTCAATAAAATCAAGTTTTTCTCCCTCCTTGAGGGTGATTACGGCCTTCTTTCTATCAGGCCTTTTGCCAAGAGACTTCCCATGTCGTTTCCATTTACCTTTTATATGTATTGTCGAAACCTTCTCAACCTTTACCTTAAAAATCTCTTCTATGGCCTTCTTGATCTCAAGCTTATTAGCATCAGAACTTACTTCTACTAATATCTTATTTTCTGATTCCTTGAGAAGACTGCCCTTTTCTGTAAAAAGGGGCTTTTTGACTATCGAATAGAGGCTCCTCATTTTACTTCCTCGCTTCCTCCTAATCTTGCGACTGCTTCTTTTGTCATGAGGAGTCTACCTGAAGCCAATACATCATAGGTATTCAGATCTGAAACCCTGACTACCTTTACGCCAGGGATATTCCTCACTGAAAGGGCTACAACCTCATCGCTTTCAGGAGTAACTATGAGCACTCTCTCTCCTCCTAATCCGAGGTTTTTCAACATTGTCATCATATCTTTAGTTTTGGGCTTATCCATAACGAATCCATCTATAACTGTTATTGCCCCATCTGCCATCTTTGTAGAAAGGGCTGTTCTTATAGCAAGCCTTTTAACTTTTTTGGGAAGGTTATAAGAGTAATCTCTTGGCTGTGGACCAAAGATCGTTCCCCCACCCTTCCACAAAGGAGAACGATTACTGCCTGCCCTTGCTCTTCCTGTATGTTTCTGTTTGAATGGCTTCCTACCCCCTCCCCGAATAAGACCCTTCGTCTTTGTTGCGTGGGTACCCTGCCTCTGGTTCGCAAGAAAATTCGTCATCCCATCATGGAGGACAGCCGGTTTTGCCTGGAGCCCAAAGACCTCATCGTTAAGGTTAATTTTCCCTATGATATTATTGTTCTTGTCTTTTATTTCAACATTGGGCATTTCAGGCTTCCTTTTTAATCTCCAAATAGGCACCCTTTGGGCCCGGGACAGAACCCTTTATGAGGAGGAGGTTCTGCTCAGTCCTAACATCAACGATTTCGAGGTTCCTCACTGTTACTCTCTCAAAGCCCATATGACCAGGTAGCCCTTTATTTTTCCAGACCCGAGATGGAAAGGAACTTGAACCAATAGAGCCAGGAGCTCTGTTAAACATTGAACCATGAGATCCTGGTCCTCCAACATAGTGGTGCCTTTTCATTACACCCTGAAATCCTTTACCTTTAGAAATACCTGTGACAGAAATCTTGTCTCCCTTTGTAAACCTTTCCACTGTCAGGAGTTCACCAACCTTTAACCCACCCATAGGAAATTCTTTTAATATTCTATATGGCTTAATTCCTACCTTTTTGAAAACACCCAACATGGGTTTTTTTAATTTCTTTTCTTCTACCTCTAAAAAGCCAACTTTAGCAGCCTCATATCCGTCATTAGCCAGTGTTTTGACCTGAACAACACAACAAGGACCCGCTTCAACAACAGTAACAGGACATCCTTTTCCATCCCCTGTAAATATCTGGGTCATTCCGAGTTTTCTCCCAAGAATCCCCGTCATAGTTTTATCTCCACGTCTACACCGGCTGCAAGCTCTAACTTCATGAGAGCATCAATAGTCTGGGGAGTTGGATCGTAGATATCTATCATTCTCTTATGTGTCCTGATCTCAAACTGCTCTCTCGATTTTTTATCAACGTGCGGAGACCTGAGAACTGTTATTCTACTTATTTTTGTGGGCAAGGGTACCGGACCTGCTATTCTTGCTCCTGTTCTCTGGGCAGTATCCACTATTTCCTTCACAGACCTGTCAAGTATTCTGTGATCATAGGCCCTTAATTTTATTCTTATTTTCTGATTCACCCTTCCCTCACGCTTAACACAAAACTTCCACGTATTAACCTATTCCAGTATTCCTGCAACAACACCAGCACCAACAGTCCTTCCACCCTCTCTGATGGCAAACCGTAACTCCTTCTCCATTGCAATCGGTGCAATAAGCTCTATAGTTAAACTTATGTTGTCCCCTGGCATTACCATCTCTACCCCCTCGGGAAGCTGGGCTACCCCTGTTACATCCGTCGTCCTGAAATAAAATTGAGGCCTGTACCCTTTAAAAAAGGGTGTGTGCCTTCCCCCCTCTTCCTTCGTCAATACATACACCTCTGCCTTGAACTTAGTATGAGGCGTGATGCTGCCAGGCTTCGCTAACACCATCCCCCTCTCCACTTCATCCTTACCTGTGCCCCTCAACAATACCCCTATGTTGTCTCCAGCTCTTCCCTCATCAAGTAGCTTCCTGAACATCTCCACCCCTGTGGCCACTGTCTTCCTCGTCTCCCGT
>DASPRG010000154.1:0-6144 GCA_035624555.1 Thermodesulfovibrionales bacterium | reverse complement strand
CGTTATTTCTTTTGTCAATACTAAAGGCCTCTGCGTTTTTCTTCCGTACTGACTTCTAAATAAGGGAACAAAGATCTTTTTTCTTTGATAGATGCCTCTATAAAAGCCTTGAACAACGGGTGTGGGTCTGCTGGCCTTGATTTGAACTCAGGATGAAACTGGCATCCCAGAAACCAAGGATGGTCTTCAATCTCTATAATCTCTACAAGCTCTCCATCAGGACTTAGGCCACTAATCTTCATACCATGCTGTGTGAGTATCTCTCTGTAAGCATTATTGAATTCATATCTATGCCTGTGCCTTTCAGATATCTCTTTGACATGATACGCTGTGAAGGCAGCTGTGCCTTCCTCAAGAACACAGGGATAAGCCCCGAGTCTCATGGTACCACCCTTCTGAGAGCTCTCTGAACGCACCTCGTTTCTCCCTTTTCTGAAATCATACCAACTTTCCATAAGGTAGATAACAGGCTCTCGTGTATTTAAATCAAACTCTGTACTGTTTGCAGAGAGACCGCAGACATTTCTTGCAAACTCGATCACTGCACACTGCATCCCGAGGCATATACCAAAATAGGGTATCTTTTTCTCTCGAGCATATCGTATTGCTTTTAACTTACCCTCAATCCCTCTATATCCAAATCCCCCTGGCACCAGGATGCCATCAACTTCAGAAAGACACCTTTCGGGGCCTTGAACCTCCACCTCCTCTGAATCTATCCACTGGAGACTCACTCTGGCATCATTTGCAATACCGCCATGGGTAAAGGCCTCTATGAGACTCTTATAAGAGTCCTTAAGTCCGGTATATTTCCCGACTATTGCGATGGTAACCTCATGTTTAGGTTCCTTTATCTTCTTTACGATATCTTCCCAGAGAGTAAGATCTGGTTCATGTAAATTCAGGTTAAGTCTCTTCCCTATAAAGTAATCGAGTCCCTCATTATGCAACACAATGGGAACTTCATATATTGTCTCAACATCCCTTGCAGCGATGACAGCATCGCCGTCAAGGTTACAATGAATTGCAATCTTTTTCTTTATATCCAGCGGAAGGGACCTATCAGTTCTGCATAAAAGTATATCAGGCTGAATACCTATCTCCCTGAACTCTTTTACACTATGTTGTGTGGGCTTTGTCTTCAGTTCACCTGCTGATTTGACATAGGGGACAAGAGTAAGATGAATATAGAGTACATTTTCTCTCCCAACGTCGTATCGGAACTGTCTAATCGCCTCGAGGAAGGGTAGACTCTCAATATCACCGATGGTCCCACCAATCTCTACTATCACCACATCATAGTCATTACTTACGGATTTTATAGCCTTTTTAATTTCATCTGTAATATGCGGGACTACCTGGACTGTTTCTCCGAGATAATCTCCTCGCCTTTCTTTAGTTATCACATCATAATAAATCTTCCCCGTCGTATAGTTATTTGCTTGTGATGTCCTCACGGATGTAAATCTTTCATAATGTCCAAGATCGAGGTCTGTCTCCGCACCATCATCAGTAACAAATACCTCACCATGCTGGAACGGGCTTAGGGTACCAGGGTCAACATTGATGTATGGGTCTAATTTCTGAAGAGTAACCTTTAATCCCTTTGCCTCAAGGAGTGCACCTGTGGCTGCAGCGGCAATACCCTTGCCGAGGGCTGAAACAACTCCACCTGTTACAAAGATATACTTAGACATTTTTCCACCTTTTCTAAGTCCTCAGGGGTATCTACCCCATGTGTTTCAAAGAAGGTTTCCTTTATTTTGATCTTCATCCCCTTTTCGAGCGCCCTGAGCTGCTCAAGCTTTTCCATCTTCTCAAGCTCTGTTGGTTCCATCCTGGAAAGCGCAAGAAGAGCCTCTCTCCTGTAACTATAGATACCTATATGCTTGTATAATGAGTAACGAGTGATGAGTGACGAGTGATGAGCATCTTTAAAGTCTTTCTCTTTACCGCTAACTTGCAACTCGCTACTTGTTACCAAACCTTTCAAAGATTTCCATTCATCTCTATGATAAGGTATCGGTGACCTCGAAAAATAGAGTGCAAAACTTTCTTCATCAAAGACAACTTTAACGACATTCGGATCCAGAACTTCCTCAATGTCTGTTATCCTTTTTATCAGAGTACCAAGAGAGGCCCTTCCATCTTGAAGAAGTGCAATAACATCATCAATCATCTGGGGCCGAATGAGAGGCTCGTCAGCCTGGACATTGACAACAATGTCATACCCAACTGAGGCAGCAACTTCTGCTACCCTGTCTGTGCCTGACGGGTGTTCCCTGTTTGTCATTACAGCCTTACCTCCAAAAGAGACCACTTTCTCGAATATGGCTTCACTATCAGTTGCAACCATGACATCATCTATTTGACGAGCGCCCCTTGAATTGTCATAGACATGCTGAACCAACGTTTTTCCTCTCAGGAGGGATAAGGGCTTTCCCGGAAAACGGGTTGAATCATAACGGGCAGGAATAATGACTATGGCAGTCATGATTTTAATCTTTAATTATATATTGCTGCCCCATACCTTGACAATACCTTTTCATAAACATTATAGTTTTTAATGAAGAACCCCGCAGCAGGCTGCAGGGAATGCGTTTGCTATTTCGTTTTTAGAAAGGTCATACCAATTTGGATTTTACCTCTATTGCAAGACAGCTCATCATAGCCGCTATCCCCATTTTAATTGCGATAACCTTTCATGAGGTTGCTCACGGCTTTGTAGCAAACAGGTTGGGTGACCCAACAGCGAAGATGATGGGCAGGCTTACTCTGAATCCGATAGCACACATAGATCCCATTGGCACAATCATTGTGCCTATTATGCTCTTTATATTCTCAAACGGTGCATTTATCTTTGGTACAGCAAAACCTGTCCCTGTGAACTTCCACAATTTAAAAAATCCAAGACGGGATTCAGCCTTTGTCTCTGCTGCAGGACCAGCCACGAATGTTATTATCGCTATTATAAGTATCTTGCTTTATATCCTTATTCACAAGATTTCTCCTGCTCCATCTCCAACATTCTTTAGCCAGAAAATTATGATTCCCCTTTTGATAATGCTGCAATATAGTATATCCTTTAATATCTTTATCGCTGCATTTAACCTTCTTCCTGTCCCGCCCTTAGATGGAGGAAGAATAGTAACAAGTCTCTTACCAACAAAACATTCTTATCAATTCAGCAAGCTTGAACCTTATGGTATTCTGATTGTCCTCGCTCTCTGGTTTACAGGGATCGCCCATTACATTATCATACCGATTCAAGCATTCATTAAACTCATAATAAGTATATTCCTTATACCCTTCGGAGGTTTGATGTGAAAGACAGAGTCTTAAGCGGAATGCAGGCAAGTGGTAAGCTTCACCTTGGAAACCTGATAGGGGCGCTGAGCAACTGGGTGAGACTCCAGGAAGAGTATGATTGTTATTACTTCATTGCAGACTGGCATGCCCTTACGACAATGTATACAGATCCGTCATCTATACGAGAATCAACAAAGGATATCCTCATAAATTTTCTCGCAGCAGGCCTTGACCCTGAGAAATGCACAATTTTTCTACAGTCAAGAATCCTTGAGCATGCAGAACTCCACCTCCTCCTCTCAATGATAGCTCCTCTCGGCTGGCTCGAAAGAGTGCCCACCTATAAAGAAAAACAGCAGGAACTCAAAGACAGGGATTTATCCACCTATGGATTCCTTGGATATCCCCTTCTGCAAACGGCAGACATACTGATCTATAGAGCAAAATATGTTCCTGTAGGAATTGACCAGGTGCCACATCTCGAGATAAGCCGGGAGATAGCAAGGCGTTTTAATCACCTCTACAGAGAAACCTTTCCCGAACCAGAGGCACTCCTTACTGAATTTCCAAAAGTTGTAGGTATTGATGGGAGAAAGATGTCAAAGAGTTATGACAATGCAATATTCCTGTCTGATAGCCCGAAAGAGGTAGAACAGAAGATCCTGACAATGATGACTGACCCTGCAAGGGTAAAAAGAACAGATCCGGGAAATCCAGAACTATCCCCGGTATATCAGCTCCACAAGATCTTTTCTTCAAAAGAGGAGATTGAAAGGGTTGCGACGGGATGTATAACTGCAGATATTGGCTGTATTGACTGCAAAAAGGTCCTCCTGAAAAATATTTTCAGGACCATGGAGCCAATCTGGAAAAGGCGTAATGAGCTTATCAACAACCCTGATATGCTTTATAACATAGTAAAGAAAGGCACAGAGAAGGCAAAAAACACTGTGGAAGAAACGATGCAGCTTGTAAGAGATGCAATGGGATTGTACTGATGATAGGACATCCGGATTTCACATTGTGAGAAATGGTTTTCTTATAAATGCATGAACTATTCTTGAAAATATTGCTCGTTTGCGTATCAATGATTGTCTAAACGATGTTCAAAATCTCTTAAACTTCCCCTTGTAAAACCCCTCTCACATATGGTAATAATTAATCCGCAGAAACTTCTACCGATTCAAGTGAATATATTATAAAGATCATAAAGGAATAAAATTAATAATCATGGTCAGGAAATTAAAATCACCATTTTCTACTGAAAATCCAAAAGAGGAGTTACAGTACATAAGTGCTGGCGTTGACACAGCAGCCGAGGAAAAGGGGCTGGACAATTTAATAAACTTGTTAAAAAGAACACCTGCATTTAGTGACTGTCAGGTAAAGCTTGATTTCGGTTACTTCGCGAATGTTTTGGATATTGGGAACAATACAGGCTTAGCCATATCAACTGATGGAGTCGGCACTAAGATCATAGTAGCTCAAATGATGAATAGATATGACACCATCGGAATAGACTGTATAGCAATGAATGTGAATGACATATTATGCGTAGGAGCTAAGCCTGTTTCCATGGTTGATTATATTGCTGTTCAAAGTCCAGATCCACATTTATTAGAAGAAATAGGCAAGGGATTGTATGAGGGAGCAAGAATTGCCCACATATCAATCCCTGGTGGAGAAATTGCCCAGATTAAAGAGATGTTAAAAGGTGAAAAAGAAGGATTTGGATTTGATTTGGTCGGAACTGCTGTCGGTTTAGTACCTTTAGATCGGATTATAATTGGTGCAGATATCAAGGATGGTGATATATTGCTTGGCTTAAGGAGCAATGGTATCCATAGCAATGGTTTTACCTTAGCCCGAAAAGTCTTTTTTGAGAAAGGCAAGTATAAAATAGACAAATACATCGAAGCATTAGGGACAACTTTAGGAGAAGAATTATTAAAGCCTACTCATATCTATGTTCCTGAGATTGTAGAAATGATTAAATCTGGCTTAAATATTAAATCGCTCATTCATATAACCAGTGACGGCTTTTTGAATCTATCCAGGGCAAAGGCTGATTGTGGATATGTAATTGAAAATCTACCTGAACCCCAGCCTATATTCAGATTAATCCAGGAGGTTGGTGAGATCAGTGATGAAGAAATGTTCAGAGTCTTCAACATGGGGATTGGATTTTGTATTGTAGTTTCTAAGAGCGAAGTAGAAAAAGTTTTTGACATCAGCAAAAAGTTTAATGTTGAATGTCACAGGATGGGGTACTCCACAAGTGATAGAGAGAAGAAGGTAATAATAGAAAGTAAAAAATTGATCGGCAAAGATAATAAATTCTTTAAGTTTTAAGATTATCTCACCCTATCGCGCTCTCGAAGGTGACACATAAATGTCTGCTTCTTCAAAAGCCTTTTTTACGGCCATATCTGGGATTCCGCCAAAAACAAAAGCAGAGACAAGAACACCGGTATCAATGACTATTCTATTTCTTTTTTTCGTAGGCCTTTCTCCTTACTGTTTCTATTGCATTTTCGATATCCTTCATTGTCAATTTTGTGCTTTTGAAAGCCTCTCTTGCCACCTTGAATGCCGCATTAAGCCGTTCTTCAGGAGAAAGAACCGAAAGGATATAATCTTCAGGATTAATCTTCTTTATTGATGCAACCCCCATATAAAACACCTCCTCTACTGTTTTGTCTTTATTCTAAATTAAAAGACCCATTTTTTCTAATAGCTTCCTCTCTGCCGCCCCGTGCGGTATTTGATGTCGTAACTGATGCTTGCACTGAGTATATCGAAGGAATGAAGTCCAATGGGATTGACGGACTAAAT
>DASPRG010000122.1:0-3637 GCA_035624555.1 Thermodesulfovibrionales bacterium | reverse complement strand
GCTCTGACAATGCCTCAGCTGCTACATCTACATCAAGGTCCTTAAAGAAGGTTGCGCCCTCCTTATGAGAGACCTGGCTAATAATATCTGCAATGTCAGCAGGATGTAATTCTGATAGCATCTGTCTCGGAACAGTTAGGGCTATTGTCGTCAGTTTTTGTTCGAAGGGCTGTATATAGTTCCAGCTTATGAGATTATAGGGGAGATGTTTTTTAAAGAGCCTCATCATGTCCTCTCCGCCTCTTTCAACACCGAGCCTCCGTAAGATCCCTCTCATACCTACATCAACGGCAATAAGAACAGCCTCTGTGTCATATCCTTCGAGTTTTACATCATTGACCCTTACCACCTTTACACCGTTTACATCAACGATCTGTTTATCGAGGATATCTCGGACTAAAAGGAGGTCCTTCTCAGCAAGTTCATAAGGCTGCAAGGCCTCACTGTAAACATTTGCCGAAATTATTCTCTTGTTGAATATGTTCAGTTCTGTCCAGGGGAGATTAAAAAGCCCCTTTCTTTTTTCTATGATTAGTGATGAAACCTTTGGGAGTGGCTCACCCCTGACGATCACGATGTCCTTTACCCTGCCGAGTTCGTCGCCTTTTGGGTCGAGTACGGGCTTTTTCAGTATTTCACTTACAAAGAGTTCGCCTAAAAAAGGCATTTTCTTCCTCCAAGGCCAGAATTATCATTGTTTAAAAAGTATAGCTTACTGGTTTTTATTTCGGCAACATGAAATTGCCCCTATCATACCTTCTGAAGGCTACTTACTCTTACGCCTATGAGTCTCACCTTCTTTTTTAATTCGATTCTTCCAAGTGCTTCAAAGGCTGCCTTTCTTATGATCTCTAAAGAATCAGTAAAATCTTCGAGGGTTTTTGCCCTCGTATGGGTTTCAAAATCACTGAACCTTATTTTTATCGTCACAGTTTTTCCTTTATAGCCTGACTCCTTCATACTATCCACAACATCCCTTGAAAGTTCTGCGAGGTTCTTCGCTATAATATTCCAGTTGTCTGTATCTCTCTGGAATGTTATCTCTCTGCTCATTGATTTTGGTTCCCAGTAGGTGGTTATAGGACTTTCGTCAATCCCCCTTGATGCTTCATAGAGATAATGTCCGTACGATTCTCCAAAATAGTCTGTGAGTCTTTCGAGTTGGCTCGAGGCCAGTTCACCAATTGTATTTATACCGACATCCTTTAATCGTTTTTCTGTTTTAGGACCTATACCCCATAGTTTCCTTACAGGTAATGGCCATATTACCTTTTCTATATCTGCTTCAGAAATTATGGTAAGACCATCGGGTTTCTTCATGTCTGATGCAATCTTGGCAAGCAACTTATTTGGTCCTATACCTATAGAGCACGTAAGGCCTGTTTCTTTTCTGATCCTCTCTTTGATCCTGTTTGCTATTTTTTCTGATTCTATATCAACATCTGTTATATCGAGGAAGGCCTCATCAATCCCGACATCTTCTACAAGAGGGGTAAAGCTTCGGAGGATGTCCTTAATTTTCTCTGATTCTTTTTGATACTCTTCGTAATCGACAGGGAGGAATACAGCCTCAGGGCATAACATGTGAGCCCGTCGAAGAGGCATCGCAGAATGGATACCGTATTTTCTTGCCTCATAAGATGCAGTTGATACGACACCTCTCTTTGTTGGATCACCGGCACCACCAATGACGACGGGTTTGCCGATTAACTCCGGGCGTCTTTTCTGCTCAACAGCTGCAAAAAAGGCATCCATATCAATATGAAGGATACGTCGCATATTTATTGTATTTTACACAGCTTACCTTTTCTTTTAGAAGGAATCGCTGTAGTATAATAAAAACTGGCAAACGGATCTTTTTTAATTAAAAGGTATAAAAGTTGGACAAACTTGTCATTCGTGGCGGTAAAAGACTCAAAGGCAATGTCGAAATAAGCGGTGCAAAAAATGCAGCCCTTCCTATCATTGCTGCGTCTCTCCTTTCATCTGGCTCCAGTACTATAAGCAGGGTTCCCAATCTGAAAGATGTTCTCACAATCGGAAAACTTCTCAAGCATCTCGGCGCGGAATTCAGTTATGAAGATAAAAAGGCCATCATAGATGCCAAAAGAATTAGAACATTAGAGGCACCCTATGAACTTGTGAGAACAATGCGTGCCTCTGTCCTCGTTCTCGGGCCGTTACTTGCAAGATTTGGAAAGGCAAAGGTTTCCCTTCCTGGAGGATGCGCTATCGGTGCAAGACCTATAAATCTTCACCTGATGGGCCTCGAAAAGATGGGTGCGAAGATAGAACTCGAATCAGGTTATGTTGTCGCAAAAGCAAAAAGGCTCAGGGGTGCATCTATCTACCTTGATATCCCATCTGTTACTGGTACAGAAAACCTTATGATGGCTGCCTCCCTTGCAAAAGGCAAAACCCTGCTGGAGAATGCTGCAAGGGAACCAGAGGTAGCAGATCTTGCAAATGCCCTTATCTCGATGGGAGCAAAAATAAATGGTGCAGGAGAAAGCGTAATAGAGATAGAAGGAGTTGATGAATTAATGCCCCTTAACTACTCTGTAATCCCGGACAGGATTGAGGCTGGGACCTTTATGACGGTTGCAGGCATTACTGGTGGCAATATAATTCTTAAAGGCTGCAGGCCGGAACATCTTGATGCACCAATGATGAAACTGCGAGAAGCGGGACTTGTTTTTGAGCAGGTATCAGATGGAATCAGAGTGATCGGACCTTCCAGACCAAAGGCTGTCAATATAAAGACGATGCCCTATCCTGGTTTTCCGACTGACATGCAGGCACAGTTTATGGCCCTCATGAGTGTTGCTGAAGGCACGAGTATTATCAATGAGACAATTTTTGAGAACAGGTTTATGCATGTTGCAGAGTTAAGAAGGATGGGGGCAAATATTACTGTTGAAGGTTCTACAGCAACAGTGAAAGGAATAAGGAAGCTGAAGGGCGCACCTCTTATGGCGACGGATTTGAGGGCAAGTGCATCTCTTGTTGTAGCAGCACTTGCAGCAGAGGGAGAGACGACTATCCACCGGATTTACCATCTCGAAAGAGGATACGAAAAGATGGAAGAGAAACTTCCCTGGCTCGGTGCAAACTTAAGACGGGTTAAAGCATAAGGGCTGATTTGAGTCCGGAAATCAGCAATGCCATTCTCTTATAATCGAGGGTATGAGCCCTATCTCCAGCAGTATGATAGTTTGGATTTCTATAGAATGCAGTGTCTGTGATCATGAATGCAGGATAGTCAAAACTCCAGAACGATGCATGATCAGAAAAGTCAACCCCGGGCACAAGGGAGAGAGTATTCAGGGATTCTACGGGTAGGGTTGAAACTTTTTGAAAGGCATTCTTCGCCTTTTTTGTGAATTTCTTCGATGCGATATTCCCTACGAATGCTATAAAGTCTCCTTTTTCTGGATAAAACAATTTGAAGAAAGAAAAGGGATAGTACTGGCATCCTTTTTTGTTGCAGAAATAGCCTATCATCTCGAGGGATATCATACCCTCAACCCTTACCTTATTTTGCTTGAGACTTTTCGCATACACATAGCTTCCCATATGCATTGTTTTGAAAAGGGGAGGCTCCTCAAGAGTAAAGGCAACAAAATAAACTGTTCTC
>DASPRG010000138.1:0-4910 GCA_035624555.1 Thermodesulfovibrionales bacterium | reverse complement strand
GATCTTCGGCTACTATATCGAGGTTACAAAAGCGAACCTCCACATGGTTCCTGATGATTACACAAGAAAACAGACCCTTGTGGGCGGAGAGAGGTTCATAACACCAGAACTGAAGGAATATGAGAGCAAAATCCTCGGAGCTGAAGAGAAGCTCAAAAATCTTGAATACCAGCTCTTTCAGGAGATACTCGATAAAGTACATAAAGAGTCGACCCTCCTGTCAAAAGCAGCTCATGCTATAGCAATTGTTGATTTTCTCTCATCCCTTGCGGTTGTCGCTAAAAGATATAACTACATAAAACCTTCTGTTGATGAATCAGGCGTAATAGAAATAACAGAGGGAAGACATCCAGTCCTTGAAAGAATACCACCGGCTGAAAAGTTTATACCAAACAGTACCTTTATAGATACAGAGGATAACCGCCTCCTTATAATCACAGGTCCGAATATGGCAGGGAAATCCACCTACATGAGACAGGTTGCCCTCATCGTCCTCATGGCTCAGACCGGAAGTTTTGTTCCTGCATCGGATGCGAAAATCGGTATTGCCGATAGGATATTCACAAGGATAGGCGCATCAGATTTCCTTACAAGAGGTCAGAGCACCTTCATGGTAGAGATGATAGAAGTAGCAAACATCACACACAATGCAACACCCAGAAGCCTCATTATTCTCGATGAAGTGGGGAGGGGCACAAGCACTTTTGACGGGATTAGCATTGCCTGGGCTGTTGCAGAATACATCCTCAATGAGATAAAAGCAAGGACTCTCTTTGCGACACATTATAACGAGCTCACAGAACTCGGTCTTACGCACAATGGCGTTAAGAATTATAATGTATCTGTAAAGGAATGGGGTGATGAGATAATATTTCTCAGGAAGATAGAAAAAGGCCCTGCTGACAAGAGTTACGGAATACAGGTAGCTCGATTAGCAGGCATCCCTGAAGGCATCATAAACAGATCAAAAGAGGTGTTAGCCAATTTAGAGAAAGAGGAGCTTGATGAGACAGGAAGCCCGAAATTCGCAGATATGAAAACAAAGAAAGGTGCTGTTCAGCTTGACCTCTTCTCATCCATGCCGGACTCCATCTTAACAGAAATCATAAACCTTGATGTGAAAGTGTTGAAACCACAAGAAGCACTCGATAAACTTATCGACTTGAAAAAGAAAGTTGACTCCTATTCTATTTCCTTGACAAAGAAGAAAAACCCATGATATGAAATTACATCGTAATAATTTTTGAAAGGAGGAATTAATGAACCCCGAGGATCTCAAGTACCATAAAGAACATACCTGGGCCAAGGTTTCAGGAAAGAAGGCAACAATTGGCATAACGGACTATGCACAGAGTGCTCTTGGTGACATTGTCTATATTGATCTTCCAGAACTGGATTCAACCGTGGAGGTTAATAGCGAAATCGGTGAAATAGAATCAACAAAGGCGACCTCATCCATAATCTCTCCTCTGAGTGGAAAAGTTATAGAAGTAAACGAAGAGCTCACAGAATCTCCAGAGATTATCAATGAAGACCCATATGGGAAGGGATGGATAGCCATCCTCGAGATTGGTGACGCCTTTGAAATGGATGATCTGATGGATGCCTCTGAATATGAAAAATATGTAGAAGAGGAGAAAAAATGAGATTAGCCATTCTCGGCGCAGGTCCTGGGGGGTACGTCGCTGCAATCAAGGCTGCTCAGTTGGGAGCACAGGTATCAGTCATAGAGGATACAGAAGTTGGAGGTACCTGTCTCAACAGGGGCTGCATTCCCACAAAGACATTATTAGCCACAACCGAACTCTTGCATAAGGCAAAGAACATCGAAGAATATGGATTAGAGATCTCAGGACAGATTATACCCAACCTCTCCAAAATCATGGAAAGGAAAAATAAGGTTGTCTCAATACAGGTGAAAGGGATTCGTTCCTTATTCAAAAGTTGGGGAATAAACCTTATTGAAGGAAAAGGCATGATTCTCGGTCCTGAAAAGATAGAAGTTAAAAAGAAAGATGGCTCAACAGAAATAGTAGGGGCTGACAAAATAATAATAGCTACCGGCTCAAGACCAGCACAGTTGCCCTTGTTCCCCTTTGACGGAGAGCACATCCTTTCAAGTGATGAAGCCTTAAGTATAAAGTCTATTCCAAAGAGTCTGATCATAATAGGTGCCGGGGTAATAGGTTGTGAATTTGCATTCATTTTCAGTGAACTCGGCACTGATATCACTATACTGGAAATAATGCCGAGGGCAATCTCATTAGAAGATCCTGAGATATCTGAAATTCTCGAGAGAGAACTGAAAAAGAAGAAGATAAAACTCATGACTGGAATAAAGATAACAGAGGTAAAGGGTCAACATGACGGCATTCATGTATACCTTGAAGGAGGCAAGGAGTTCGTGGCAGAAAAACTGCTCGTCTCTGTTGGAAGGGCTCTTAACTCTGATGCAATAGGCCTCGAAGCTGTAGGTGTTCAAAAAGGGACAAAGGGAGAGATCGTGGTCAACGAAAAGATGGAGACCAATATAGGAAGTATATATGCCATCGGCGATGTCACGGGCCGCTTACTCTATGCTCATGTTGCTTCAACACAGGGGAAGATCGCTGCCAAGAATGTAATGGGTGGAAATGAGAAGATGGATTACGGAGTAGTTCCCTATGCAATATTTACATCGCCAGAAATAGCCGCTGTCGGACTAAAGGAGAATCAGGCAATAGAGAAAGGTATAAAAGTAAAAACAGGACACTTTCAGTTCAGAGCTATTGGAAAGGCCCATGTAATGGGAGAGATCACCGGTTTTGTCAAGTTCGTCTCTGATGAGACATCTGACAGGATACTTGGCGTACATATTATAGGACCTCATGCTTCAGACCTTATTCATGAGGCAGCCGTAGCTATAAAGTCCGGCCTCAAGACAAAGGACATTGCTGACACAATCCATTCTCACCCTACTCTTTCAGAGGCTATGATGGAGGCAGCGGAGGATGTCCATGGCGAGGCAATACATGTGCCCAAAAAATGAGCAAAGGTCTATACAAAGTGAGAGAAGCGTTTTATAATGTAGGAAAATGGATTCGACTAACCTTTTAAGGAAACAGGTCATCTCTGAAAGTAAAAAGAGAAGGCTCATATTCTTTACCGTTGTTCTTCTTGGTTTTATTTACCTCGCTGTAAGTCTTATCTTTGGGGATATGGGCATTCTGAAGTATTCTGAACTCAAAGAGAGAAAGGTTTATCTGGAAAAACAGATAACGGAGATTGAAAGGGAGAACAAACTCCTCAGATCAGAGGTAAAGTTACTCAAAGAAGATCCTTATTATAAAGAGAAATATGCAAGAGAAGAATTTGAATTAGCAAGACCCGACGAATATATCTTCCGTTACGATGACAGATAGACCACTTTCCATTGCCTTTCTCTGGCATATGCACCAGCCCTTCTACAGAGACCCCTTGACCGGTATTAACAGACTTCCCTGGGTAAGGCTTCACGGCACGAAAGACTATCTCGACATGATAGAAATACTCACAGAATTTCCAGATATTAAACAGACCTTCAATCTCACCCCCTCTCTCCTTGAGCAGATCCAGGGTTATACAGACAAGAATGCAGTTGACAGACATCTCGAGATTACCCTCAAGAAGGCATCTGAACTGGATGCAGAAGAAAAGGTTTTCATCCTCGAAAATTTTTTCCTCGCACACTGGGACAATATGATAAAACCTTTTCCCAGATACTATGAACTCCTTATACGGAGAGGATTTCATATCATAAAAAGCGATCTCAGGAGGATAGTTAAATATTTCAGCACCAACGACTTTCTTGACTTACAGGTCCTCTTCAACCTCTGCTGGATAGACCCCCTCTTCAGAAAAAAGGATCATCTCCTCAGGTCACTTGTTACAAAGGCTCGAAATTACACAGAGGAAGATAAACATCTCCTCATCTCAAAACAACTCTCAATCTTAAAAGCAATAATACCCGGATATAAGCAAATAGCAGAAAATGGACAGATTGAGATTTCTATCTCACCTTTCTATCACCCCATTCTTCCCCTTCTCTGTGACACGAACTCCGCAAGGATTGCCATGCCGGATGTAAAGCTTCCACAGAGGCGATTCTCCCATCCTGAAGACGCTGAAAAACAGATCAGAATGGGTTTGGATTATTTTGAGGAACTCTTCGGCTACCGGCCTGCTGGCATGTGGCCTTCTGAGGGATCGGTCAGTGAAGAGGTCTTGAAAATTGCAGCTAAAGAAGGAATAAATTGGATTGGCACTGATGAGGAAATCCTCTCACATTCAATAGAGAAAAAGCTCAGAGATGCATCAGGTATAGTTACCGAACCCAGTGTCTTCTATAGACCTTATAATTTTGAGAACGTCTCAATCGTTTTCAGAGATCACCAGATTTCTGACCTCATCGGTTTTGTTTATTCAGGGTGGGATTCAAAAAAGGCAGCCGAGGATCTCATCAACAGACTCTTACATGCACATGCCTCATTACCAAAAGATAAACCACATCTTCTCTGCATAATACTGGATGGAGAAAATGCATGGGAGCACTATAAAAACGACGGCCATGACTTCCTGAAATATCTATACGAAGGGCTCTCTCAAGAAGAACGACTAAAGACCGTCAAAGTCTCAGAATACCTTAATGAATATGACCGGGGTGAAACTCTGAGCAGACTTCATGCAGGTTCCTGGATTAATGCAAATTTCAGGGTGTGGATAGGTCATGAGGAAGACAACAGAGCATGGGATTACCTCACAGAGACACGGAATGATCTTGAGGTATTCCAGAAATTGCATTTAGAGAAAAACCTTTCTGAAGCGTGGAAAGCGATATATGTTGCAGAGGGAAGCGACTGGAACTGGTGGTATGGTGATGAACACACAACAGA
>DASPRG010000136.1:0-3875 GCA_035624555.1 Thermodesulfovibrionales bacterium | reverse complement strand
AAGAAATAATCTTTTCTACAAGTCATAAAATTTATGAAAGATTATGTCTTAAAAATTAATGCAAACGCATTAAATGCTGTTGCATTGTCATTGCGAGCGACCAACGGGAGCGTGGCAATCTCATTCTATAGACAGGAGATTGCTTCGTCGCTTCACTCCTCGCAATGACACTTTACTTAATGCGTTTATATTAGTAATCCCCCAGCATCCCCTTTATAAAGGGGGGGAGTTAAAGTTTAGATACTTTTAAAAAAATCTATTCCCCTCTTTTTTAAAGAGGGGATAGGAGAGATTACCAATAAAAGTATTTTTAAAATGAAAGTAGCTGTTTATCACAGTAATGATGACATAAGGATTGAGGAACGCCCAATTCCTCATATCTCTCATGAAGAAATTCTTGTAAAAATGAGGGCCTCTGGAATCTGCGGAACTGATGTCATGCAGTGGTACAGGATAGCAAAAGGGCCACGCATACTGGGTCATGAGATGGCAGGTGAAATTACAGATATTGGAAGAGGGGTAAAGACTTTCAAAAAGGGTGACAGAGTATTCGTATCTCATCATGTTCCTTGTTACAAATGCCATTATTGCATCCAGGGTAATCACACCGCATGTGAGTCGCTCCATACCGGCAATTATGACCCAGGAGGATTTTCAGAATTCATAAGGGTTCCCGAAGAAAATGTCAGATACGGGACATTTGTTCTTCCAGAGAATGTAACATTCGAAGATGCTACAATGATTGAACCTCTGGGGTGTGTGATTTCTGGACAAAATCAATCAGGATTGAAAGAAGGTCAATCTGTTTTGATAATAGGCTCCGGTGTCTCAGGTCTTTTGCATATTCAACTGGCAAAGATAAATGGAGCCAAGGTGATAGCAATGGATATTAATGAGTATAAACTCAAGAAGGCTTTGGAATTTGGCGCTGATAATGTGCTGGATGCAGGTAAATATTCCGCAGATGAACTGAAAAGCATGAATGGTGGTAGATTGGCAGACATTGTTATTGTTTGTGCATCTGCAAAACAAGCAACGGATTATGCGATATCTGCTGTTGACAGGAAAGGAAAGATTCTCTTTTTTGCAGTGCCTGAGACCGAAATCGTTATTCCATCTTTGAGATTCTGGAGAGATGAGATAACATTCATGTCTTCATACGGTGCAGCTCCTCAGGATCTTCAGGGGGCGATAGAGTTGATTAAAGGCGTCAAAGTTAATGTCAGAGAAATGATAACACATAGGGTAGGGCTCTCTAATATCAGGCAAGGGTTTCAGTTAGCCTCAGGAGCTAAAACATCTTTGAAGGTTGTTGTTGTTCCCGATGATGATATTTAACATGCATTTTTTTATCTAATCTGTATTAAATCTGTTCATCGCTTTATCCAGCCCATCCAATGCAATACATGCAATAGCATCTGATGCCTTTTCGATAGCGCTTTTGATGAGGGAAAGCTCGTTCTTTCTGAATTTACTCAATACATAATCTTCAGAAGTAACCCCTGCCTCTCGTCCTATCCCAATTTTTAATCGTGCAAAGTCCTTCGAAGAGATATTCTGTATAATTGATTCAACTCCCTTGTGACCTCCTGAGGAGCCTTTTCTCCTGATCCTGATTTTTCCTACTTCCATGTCGAGGTCGTCATGAATGGCGACGAGTTTTCCCAGAGGGATGTTAAATTTCCGTATTAAATCTTTTACGGCAAGCCCGCTCATGTTCATGTAGAGAAGGGGTTCTATAAGCAGTATATCATGTCCATTTATAGAACCCCTTCCTATTCTGTATTTCTCTTTCTCTTTTAAATCTATATCATATCTCTTTGCAATTTCCTCAATGACCATAAACCCGATGTTGTGTCTTGTTCTGGAATATTTTCTTCCTGGGTTTCCAAGGCCAAAAATAGCCCACATAATCAGTAATCAGAAATCAGAAAAAAACGGATAGTTGATAACTAATAACCATATCCAGTGATAAACAGTCTGAATAGTTGTTTTGATTGTCATAATTATACTTATTTCTTCTCCTTCTCCTTCTTTTCCTCCTTCTTTTCCTTCTCCTCCTCTTCTTCTTTCTTTCCTTTCTTTATTACCTCTGGCTCTGTAATCTCCGGTGCAACAGCCTCGACAGGTGCAACCTCCTCAACTGCAGGAGCTACAACATTAACTATGACCCCATCAGGTTCGGTGAGAACTTTTATGCCCTCTCCAAGTTTAAGGTCACCTACACGTATAGACTGGCCTATTTCAAGATTTGATATGTCAACTTCGATGTGACCTGGTATTTTGTCAGGAAGACATTCAACCTCAATCTCCCTAAGGAGATACTGCAAAATCCCGCCATCTCTCCTCACACCTATTGATTCTCCAGCAATCGTTACATGAACGGTAACCTTTACTTCTTCTGTAAGAGAGACCTCAAAAAAGTCTGCATGCAGTAAGTCTCCCTTTGCAGGATCAAGTTGATAATCTTTCATGAGTGCGAGTCTGCTTGAACCGTCCCCAAATTGAAGGTTTACCATAACCTGCTCACCTGCCGTTGTATTAATGAACTTCGAAAGATCCTTCTTTGAAAATTTTATAGGGAGAGAATCTCCTGCCCTATAAAGTACTGCTGGAATCATATTGTTCCTTCTCAGGGATCGAGCTGCCCCTTTTCCAACTTCTTCTCTTTCTTCTACTGTAATGGTCATCCTCTCCATCTTTCCTCCTTTAAACAAAAAGCGAACTTATTGTAGATTCCTCGTTAATCCTCTTGATTGCCTCTCCAAGAAGAGGTGCTACATTTAAAACAGTGAGTTTCCTGCATTGCTCTTTTTTGCTATCAAAGGGTATTGTGTTAGTGACAATGAGTTCCTCTATGACCGAGTTATTTACCTTTTCGACTGCAAAACCGGAAAGAACAGCATGCGTACATGCAGCAACAACCCGTCTTGCTCCTTTATCTTTGAGAGCCCCTGCAGCATGAGTGGTTGTACCTCCAGTATCAATCATGTCATCTAATATCAGGGTGTCCATATTCTCTACCTTACCTATAACATTCATTACCTCTGAAACATTCATTGTCTCACGCCTCTTATCAATGATTGCGATGGAACACAGGAGTTTTTCTGCAAAAGCTCTTGCTCTCTCGACACCACCTGCATCAGGGGAAACAATTACAAGATCTTTAAGATTATAGTTGCCTCGTACATAATCGAGTAAGACAGGCGCTGCGTAAAGGTTGTCGACAGGGATATTAAAAAATCCCTGGATCTGGGCCGTATGAAGATCCATAGTAAGGATCCTGCTTGTACCTGCTGCGGTAATAAGGTCTGCAACAAGTTTTGAAGATATGGGTACCCTCGGTTGGGCTTTTCTGTCTTGCCTTGCATATCCATAGTATGGAATAACAGCTGTTATTCTCCTTGCTGATGCCCTCTTCAGAGCATCTACCATGAGAAGAAGCTCCATGATATTCTGATTTACCGGAGTGCAGGTAGGCTGCAAGACAAAAACATCAGCTCCCCGCACATTTTCATTGATACGAATCATTATTTCACCATCACTGAATGTTGTTACAGTGGCATCTCCAACAGGCATCCGGAGATAGTCTGCAACATCCTTTGCAAGTTCCCTATGTGCATTTCCAGTAAAAAGTTTCATTCCCTCTGGCATTGTACCCCCCCCAAAAAACATTAAAAAGTTGAAAGTTTAAAGTTGAAAGTTAAAAACTTTATGTATTATTGTGTTTCACTTTTTATTCTTAACTCATAACTCTGGATTTTGCATTGCAAAATCCAGCTGGCTGGGGCGGGAGGATTCGAACCTCCAAATGGGAGATCCAAAGTCTCCTGACTTGCCATTTGTCTACGCCCCAACACGATGTTTCATTGTCC
>DASPRG010000131.1:0-8786 GCA_035624555.1 Thermodesulfovibrionales bacterium | reverse complement strand
TCATTTGAGCGTCATAAGCTTAATAAAACACTTTAAGTTTTATAGCTAATACGTGATAAAAGTTATGTTTTTATGTACTGCTAACTCCTGCAGAAGCCAGATGGCTGAAGGATTTGCAAAGGAATTTGGGAAAGGATTAATCGAAGTCCACAGCGCTGGTCTTTTTGCTGCTGGTGTCCATAAAAGGGCAATCGCAGTCATGAATGAAATCGGTATAGATATATCAAAACAGAAGTCCAAGCACATAGATGAAGAGTTGCTCAAAAAGATGGATATTGTTATAACACTCTGCGGGAATGCAGAAGCGACATGTCCCTGGACACCTCCTCAGATAAAGCGTATCCACTGGCCAATCAAAGACCCTGTAGGGACAATAGGAACAGAAGAGGAGATAATGAGTGAGTTCAGGCGTGCAAGGGATGAGATTAAAGAGAAGGTTAGGAAGTTAATAGAAGAAATATCTGCATAATCCTCACAAGCCGCCACAGCCTTTAGCTTTGTCGTTATCTGTCCACAATCACCAGCTACCCCTTGACAAATGCATATTAATGATACATATTATTACATACAATAATGCATATTGACGAAAGGGGGAATATATGAGGACCACACTAAACATAGAAGATGAATTGCTTGATAAGGCAGCAAAATTAACCGGCATTAAAGAAAAAACATCACTTGTCAGGCTTGGGCTTGAATCGTTAATAGCGAGGGAAAGTGGTAAAAGACTCGCTAATCTCAAAGGAACCGAAAAAGGGTTGAAGAAAATACCACGCAGAAGAGTGGCAAGTACATAGTATGGTTCTTGTTGACACTTCAGTGTGGGTAGCTCACCTACGGGTAGGAAATATTGGGCTTGAAGTACTATTGAATGACGGCCATGTTGTCTGTCATCCATTCATTATCGGTGAGATCGCTTGTGGAAAAATTAATAATAGATCTGAAATACTCTCTCTTTTGCAGGTACTTCCCATGGCAATACATGCAGAACATGGGGAAGTCATGCAATTCATAGAAAATTATCGTCTTATGGGAAAAGGGTTAGGGTACATTGACATGCATTTGCTTGCATCTGCAATGTTGACTAATGTTTCCCTATGGACACTCGATAAAAGACTTAACGAAGTTTCATCAACATTAGGGATATGTTATTGAAACGTCGAGGATATCAAATTCTATCTATTTCACCTAATCCGTATCAGTAAACCTGACTAAGGTACCTTTTTTAGCAGTACCATACCTGAAGATCGTTATCCCTTTACAGTTCTTTTCATATGCAAGGAGAAAGGCCTTTGCAACATCTTCCTTCTTTACCCTGTAAGGCATATTGATAGTCTTCGAAACAGCGTTGTCAGTAAACTCCTGGAAACATGCCTGCATCTCTATGTGGTCTTCGGGTGGGATTTCATGCGCTGTTTTAAAAAGACTCCTTATGTATTTCGGAACCTCTTTTAAACCTCTTAGAGTACCTTTTTCTATAACCTTTGCCTTTAGTTCATCACTATAGAAACCCCTTTTTTGAGCAATCTCAAAAAAGTATTCATTCATCTCATCAAGCTCTGTATCCAGTATAAGTCTCTTATATGCGATCGCAAAAAGGGGCTCTATGCCACTTGAGCAACCAGCAATTATTGAGAGGGTTCCTGTTGGTGCTATCGTTGTAGTTGTAGCATTCCGTACACGTGGCATGCCAGGGGCGTCGTAAATAGACCCCCTAAAGTTGAGGAAAGCTCCTCTAACTTCAGCAAGCTCAACAGATGCCTGCCTTGCTTTGTCACTTATGAACTTCATTAAATTTCGTCCGAGATCGAATGCCTTTTTACTGTTATAGGAAATACCAAGGAGTATCAACATGTCTGCCCATCCCATTACACCGAGTCCTATTTTTCTGTTTCCTTTGTGCATCTTTTCTATTTCAGGAATAGGATATCTGTTGACGTCTATAGAATTATCAAGAAACCTTACAGATATCTTTATGTCATTTGCAAGACTTGTAATATCTATATCCTCTTTCATAGTTTTAAAAATAAATGATTTATCCTTCAAGATTGAGTTTTTTACATATTTCGAGAGGTTTATTGATCCCAAAACGCATGCCTCATAGGGGAGAAGTGGCTGTTCGCCACAGGGGTTCGTGGATTCCATGATACCAATATGAGGAGTGGGATTTGCCCTGTTAATTCTGTCTATAAAAACAATACCAGGATCACCTGTCTCCCATGCACTTTCGACCATCGCATCAAATACAACCTTTGCCTTTAACCTGCTAACTATAACCGCGCTTCGCGGATTAATGAGCCCATACTCTCCATCTTTTTTAAGGGCATCCATGAAAGCATCCGTTACCGCTACGGAGATATTGAAATTGGTCAATTCTCCCGCGCATCTTTTGATCTTTATAAAGTGGAGGATATCCGGGTGGTCTACGCGCAGTATTCCCATGTTTGCGCCTCTTCTTGCACCTCCCTGTTTTATCACCTCTGTTGCCGTGTTATAAATCCTCATAAAAGAAACAGGACCACTTGCTACCCCTCCAGTTGAGCGAACAATATCAGACCTTGGCCTCAGCCTCGAAAAAGAAAATCCTGTGCCTCCACCACTCTGGAGAATCAAGGCAGCATTTTTTAATGTGTCAAAAATGGAATTCATCGAGTCTTCAACAGGGAGCACAAAACATGCAGCAAGCTGACCAATATCCTTTCCTGCATTCATCAGGGTAGGGGAATTCGGGAGGAATCTAAGATTTGATATGATGCCATAGAATATTTCTTCCCATTCCTTAGGATCCCCTCCATAGATCCCCTCTGCAGAGGCAATAGCCTTTGCAATCCTCCTGAACATTTCTTCGGGGGTTTCTTTAACTTTACCTTCCTCGTCTTTAAGGAGGTATCTATGGGTGAGAACTTTCAGGGCATTTTCAGTGAGATACATAAGGACTATTTTCTTCTTGCAGCCAGCTTATTCAGCGCATTGACATATGCTTTTGCAGAGGCAACTATGATGTCTGTATCAGCACCATGACCTCTTACGGCTCTACCGTCTTCTTCAAGTGAGACAATCACCTCTCCAAGGGCATCAGTCCCACCGGTAATACCTTTGACCTCAAATTTCAGCAGATTGCTCTTTGTGTTTGTTATTGCCGCAATAGCCTTATACGTTGCATCAACAGGACCATCTCCATGCTCCAGTCTGTCTATGATATTTTCACCTACTTTTATCTTGACTGTCGCAGTAGGCTTTTGATTCATGCCGCTTGCAATAGAGAGGTCAACAAGACTGTATACTTCAGGAACTTTTGTTACGTCTTCAGAAATCAATGCCTCAATATCTTCATCAAAGATGTCTTTCTTCTGATCAGCAAGTCTCTTGAACCTTTCGAAGGCACTATTCAGTTCTTCATCAGTCAGAACATATCCTAGATCCCCGAGCCTTGTTTTAAAAGCATGTCTTCCTGAATGTTTGCCAAGAACAAACTTTGTAGCATGAAGACCTATGCTTTCAGGTTTAATAATCTCATAGGTAGACTTCTCCTTCAGAAGCCCATCCTGATGGATACCCGATTCATGTGCAAAGGCATTAGCTCCGACAATAGCCTTGTTTGGCTGGACTGAAATCCCTGTTATCTTTGTCACAAGCCTGCTTGTACGCATTATCTCTTCTGTGTTTATCCGGGTATCAGCATTAAAAACATCGCGTCTTGTCCTCAATGCCATGACGACTTCCTCCATGGAACAGTTTCCAGCGCGTTCACCGATACCATTAATCGTGCATTCAATCTGTCCAGCCCCATTCAGTACTGCTGATAGAGAATTGGAAGTTGCAAGTCCAAGGTCATTATGACAGTGCACAGAGATCACAGCCCTATCAATATTTTTAACCTTATCATGTATAGCCTTTATCATTGCACCGAATTCAGCCGGGATGCTGTATCCAACAGTATCCGGTATGTTTACAGTTGAAGCACCAGCTTCTATTACAGCCTCGACAACCTCACAGAGATAATGGATATCCGTCCTTGTTGCATCCATAGGAGAGAACTCCACATCCTCTACAAAACTCCTTGCAAGTTTGACCATCTCAACAGATCTTTTTAAAGCTTCTTCTCGGCTTACGCGAAACTGATATTTGAGATGGATGTCAGATGTAGAATGAAATGTATGAATACGCCTCCTGTGAGCATCTTTGAGCGCTTCCCATGCCCTTTTTACATCCTCTTCTCTTGCCCTGGCAAGACTGCATATAACCGGCCCCTCTACTTCACCCCCTATAGTTTTGATCGCCTCAAAATCACCGGGAGAACTGAAGGCAAATCCAGCTTCAATAATATCAACACCGAGTCTTGCAAGCTGCTTAGCAAGGGTCAATTTTTCTGATACATTCATCGATGCTCCGGGTGATTGTTCACCATCACGAAGCGTTGTGTCAAAAATCTTTATTATCCTCATTGTAGAGATCCTGTCTTACCTAATTGTTTCCTTTTTCTATAGAAAAGTACTATATTTTCAATTATACCACCAACCAGATAGGTCATGGCAAACAGGAAGAGCGCAATCTGCGGATGGACAACAACGAGCGCAAAGACAATGACGATGGCGACGAGAATACTGAAAGGTTTCCTCCTGCCGATATTCAATTCCTTTAGACCGTGGAACCTTAATGTGCTAACCATGAGCACAGAAAGAAAAATAGTGAAGATCAAGATAAAATAATTTTTCTCAGGAATGGTTTCCCATATTTCATGGTAGAAGATTACGAATGTTGCAACAACTGTTGCAGCTCCTGGAATAGGCATTCCAGTAAATGCCTTTGATTCTGTTGATCCCATCTGAACGTTATATCTGGCAAGCCGTAAGGCGCCGCATGCCATAAACAGAAATGCAGCTGCCCATCCTACTCTACCAAAGGGCGTAAGACCCCACTTGTAAAGCATTACTGCTGGTGCTACACCAAAGGCTACAAGGTCTGAAAGAGAATCTAATTCTATACCGAACTTCGTTGTACTGTGTGTTAGCCGTGCAACCCATCCATCAATGCCGTCGAATATATTTGCTATCATGATTGCCCAGGCAGCAAGAACATAATTACCCTTTAATGATACGAGGATTGAATAAAATCCGAAAAGCATCCCGCATAATGTCAGAACGTTTGGTAACAGATATACGCCTTTTTTCATTACGTGTAATTATAATAAAAATGATGACACCTTTGCTTGAAACGAAATAGCGAGAGAATCCTGCACTGAAAAGTAATGCAATAAAAATTAAATCTTTATTTTTTATTCGCAATTTGGTAGAGTTTAACAAAAATATTTATAGGGAGGTACCATGTTTAGAAAATATCACTGTTACAGGTTCTTAGCAGTGCTTCTTTCCTTGTCTATCGCAATTCTCTATGGATGCGCAAAGCCTCCAACAAAGGAGGTTGAAAATGCCGAGAAGGCTATAGCAGAAGCAAAACAAAAGGAAGCAGACCTGTATGTACAGGATGTGTTTACGAAAGCTCAAGATGCTTTGAAAAATGCAAAAGATCTGATTGCCGTGAAAAAGTATATGGAAGCAAAAAAGGCTGCAGAAGATGCAGCTAATCTCGCAAACCAGGCGATTCTCATGGTTGAGCCCAACAAGGCAAAGATGAAAACAGAGGTTGAACAGATGATTCCTGAGGTTCAGGGAACAATGGATGAGTTGAAATCATTAGTCGCAAAGGCTATTAAGAAAAAGGCTCCAATCAATCGTGAAGAAATACAGAGCTCAATTGGAAAATGGGAGATAGATATGGTCAATGTTAAAGACCAGCTCCGGGGAGGAAGAATACGTCAGGCGAATGATCAGCTCATATCAATGAAGGAGCAGATGAAAATGCAGAGAGAACTTCTTGTTGCTGCCACAGGGCAAGAATCAGTAGTCAAAAAGTAATATGAAAGGGAAAAAGCAATGATTTTCTGGGAAAAGGTACAAAAGGATTTGCAGAGGGGAATCGAAGAGGGTGTTCATCTTCTGAAAGAAAAAGCAATATTCATGAAGGAAAAGGCTGGAGAACTTGCTGAGGAAGGTAAAAGGCGGTATAAGATTTTTGACCTCCAGACAAAAGTTCAAAAGGAGATATCAGAACTCGGTGGACGTGTTTATGACCTGAGCCCAAAGCTCAAAAACCCTATGCTCGATAAGAAGGTGAAGACCCTCATAGGACGAATAAAAAAGTTAGAGGCACAGGTAACAAAACTTGAAGGAACAGAAAGAAAAGCACCGAGTAAGACAAAGCAAGTCAAAGGAATCAAAAGCAAATAGATTTTGAATTCTTGAATGAATTGTAACTCTCTGTGATCTTGCCACAGGAGTTATCTTAGAGTTTCCTCCCCCTTGAGGGGGGAGGGGTAGAGAGAGGGTGAGGGGAAATTCTTTCTTTCACCCTGCCCTTAGTCCCTTCCTCTACGAGTCATCGACCATCAAGGGAGGGGATAGACTTTATAACTTTTAAGCCCTGTGCTTTTGGCGCAGGGTTCTTGATGGGGAAATGTTATGAAGACTGTGTTCGTAATCCTTTTATTGATTGTGGTATGCATAGGTGCAGGGTATTTTGGTTTACCGTTCCTGATCGAAAAGGGGACAGTTGGGCTTAAAGCAGATATACAGGATCTAAAGCAGAGGCTCCAGAAGATGGAGGAGTTTACCAAGATAGCGCCGCTGCAGCCTGATGCAAATTTCCCGAAAGTCGTTCAAACAGTTAATGCCCTTCATGCAAAGGTAGTTTCCCTCGAGGACACCTTTAAGAGAAATTCGTCTGCAATAGATGAAACAATAAAAAAACAAACCGCAGCAAACGAAGAAGCTTTCAGGAAACAGGCTGAGACCATAGATAAAATGGCAAAAGAGACACAATCTAAAATACAGGAGATCATGTTTGATGCTACAATGGCAAGTATCAGAGGACATATCTTAAAAGCGCGGGTAGAAATTGTAGCGAAAAATGTTGGAACTGCAAGATCTGAACTCGACCTTATTAATGAATTATTGAATGAAGCAAAGTCCTCGGCCTCAAGTAAAAACAAAGAGATTATCGAGGAACTTCAAGGCTCACTCAAAAAAGCGAGAGCAGAAATAGATACGGACCTGCCTGCCGCTCTGAACAAAATTGACCTTCTCTGGTATGAAATGAGCAGACTGCTGAGAAAGGCATAAAGAAAATTATAACCAAAAGAGGAAAGCTTGATTTACATTTCACTCGTTCTTATTATCATGGTGTTAGTAGCAATCTTTTCAGTTCAGAATGCGGATCCGGTTAAATTCACATTCCTCTTCTGGAAATTTGAAGCTTCACTTGCAATTGTTATATTTCTCTCTGTACTTACGGGGCTGATTGCCGGAGTCATTATCACTTTTTTATTACGGTTTAAGTCAAAAAAGTCTCCCGAAATAAAGCAGCAAAACAAAATGGAGTAAACAATGGCGCATCCCAAAGTTCTTGCATTTGTTCTTGCCGGAGGTAAAGGCGAGCGACTTTTCCCACTCACGGTATTCAGATCTAAACCTTCAGTACCATTTGGTGGACGATACAGGATAGTAGATTTCGTCTTAAGCAATCTTGTTAATTCACATATATACTCAATTTACCTTCTCGTTCAATACAAATCTCAATCTCTTATCGAGCACGTGAGGAGGAACTGGGTTTTGTCTTCAGTTATAAAAGATCATTTTGTTACTGTAGTTCCGCCTCAAATGCGCATGGGGCCTGAATGGTTTCAGGGTACAGCTGATGCGGTTTTTCAGAATATTGACCTCATCCGTCAGCTTAATCCAAGACTTGTTATAGTCTTTGGAGCAGACCATATATACAGAATGGATGTCCGTCAGATGATGGATTTTCACCTTGAAAATAATGCTTATGTTACTGTGGCTGCAAGACCTGTCCCCATTAAGGAAGCATCATCCTTTGGCGTTATCATGACGGATAGTGAGAATCGCATCACAGGATTCCAAGAAAAACCTAAGAAACCCACACCCATTCCTGACGATCCTCAACATGCTTACGTTTCAATGGGGAACTACATTTTTAACAAAGATATACTCACTGAAGCCTTGGCAAAAACTCAGAGAAAAAAACAACATGATTTCGGTGCCCATGTGATACCGGGTCTTGTAGAAACAAAAAAGGTATTTGCCTATGACTTTGCATCAAATACCATACCCGGAACAATGCCTTATGAAGAAAAAGGATACTGGCGAGATGTAGGAACAATAAAGACATACTTTGACACCCATGCGGATATGTTAGGAGAAGCACCTATTCTTGATCTTAACAATGCTTTATGGCCCATACACCCTTCAATCTACGAAGGCTCTTCCACAAAGATATTAAGAGGTGACATAAGGAACAGTATCATCGGCGAGGGAACAGTAATTCACAGGGCAAAAATACGCAATTCCGTTATCCGCAGTGAAGTTATTATTGAAGATGATGTCAGTGTCGAAGACTGCATCATTATGGATCAGGTTGTGTTAAAAAAGGGCTGTAGTCTGAAGAGGGTTATAGTGGACAAGTCGAATATGATAGAAGAGGGTGAAAAATTCGGTTTTGAGCCTGATAAGGACCGCTTTCGCTGCCATATAGACAGTTCTGGAATAGCTGTCATTCCTAAAAGAGGCCGTCCGATAAGAACTACGAAATAAATAGTGCAAACGTTGACTGGAAAATAATGATCTCCGTTCGAAGTGTTGTATCTATCTGCAATGTTCTTTACCTGAAGTATTTCATCTAAGATACCGTTCTAACCAAGATTATTCATAAAT
>DASPRG010000113.1:0-7203 GCA_035624555.1 Thermodesulfovibrionales bacterium | reverse complement strand
CCTCATTCCCCTATTCTCAATTCCATGATGATTGCTTTTGATTGCAAATATCTATTTTTTCGCTGACTCTTTTATCAAAGCCTGGGCTATTACATTCCTCTGTATCTGATTTGTACCTTCATAGATCTGGAGGATCTTTGCGTCTCGCATCATCTTTTCCACAGGGTATTCTCTCATATAGCCTGAGCCGCCCATAACCTGGACTGCATTTGTCGTGATGCGCATGGCCATGTCTGTTGCAAAGACCTTTGCTATTGCAGATTCCTTTGTGATGTCCTTTTTTCCGCTGTCTATGTACCGTGCAATGGAATATACAAGAGCCCTCGCAGCCTCTATCTCTGTGGCCATATCCGCAAGCATATGTTGTATAGCCTGAAAACTGATTATTGGATGTCCAAACTGAATACGCTGCCTGGCGAATTTGAGGGCTTCCTCAAAAGCACCCTGTGCTACACCCACACCCTGTGCACCCACGCCCGTTCTTGAATTATCGAGGGTTCTCATGGCTACGATAAAACCCATTCCCTCCTTACTCAGGATATTTTCCTTTGGGATTCTGCAGTTATCGAAAATAAGCTCCCTTGTTGAAGATGCCCTTATACCCATCTTCTTTTCCTTCTTGCCAAAATGAAAATTAGGAGTACTTTTTTCGACTATAAATGCAGAAGCACCCCTTGCGCCTTTTAATTTGTCTGTTATGGCTATGACAGTATAAATCTCTGCCTCTCCTCCATTGGTAATCCACTGTTTTGTTCCATTTAATACATATTCACTACCCTCAAGCTTTGCCGTTGTCTGTATCCCGGCAGCATCGCTTCCTGCATTTGCCTCAGTGATAGCAAAGGCGACGAGCCTCTTCCCTGCTGCAATATCAGGAAGGTATTTTTTCTTCTGTTCTTCAGAGCCAAAAAGAAGAATCGGGTATGTACCGAGGGCATTTGCAGCGTAGGTTGTTGATACACCAAGGCATGCCCTTGATAGTTCTTCAACAGCAATGCACAACTCAAGACATCCTTTTCCGAGACCCCCATACTCTTCGGGTATATAGAGACCAAAGAGGTCAGACTGGGCAAGGACATTCATGATCTCCCATGGAAATTCTTCTTTCTCATCAAGTTCTTCTCTAACAGGAATGACCTTTTCCTCTGCAATCTGCCGGGTTAAATCCTTTATCATCATCTGGTCTTCAGTTAAAAAGTAGTCCATTGTATGCCCTCCGATTCTAAAATCAAACCTATAGTAAATGCACTAAATGTTGTTACATTGTCATTGCGAGCAACAGCGAAGCAATCTCATAAAAACTGGATTGCTTTGTCGCTCCGCTTCTCGCAATGACACGCTATTTGTTACGTTTGTATTAGAATGTCAAAATTCAAATGTCAAATAAAGTTCGCAACCTTATATTCATACTTCTTTTTGCCATTTTTAACCTTTGGTTTTCATTTGAACTTTGATCTTTGACATTTGATATTAGCTTACTCGCTTCTATCATTGGGTATCATTCTAACAAAAAGAAAATGATTTTGGAAATTAATCATGCACTGATATCAGTGGGAGCAAAGAGAAGGGATGGTGCACCTATATTACCGAAAAACCTAAGATCATCTCCTACTGCTTCGATATTTTCAAAGAAGGATAATATATTCCCTGAAATCACTGCTTCCTTTACAGGGAATGCTATTTCACCTTTTTCGATCCAAAGGCCTGAGACACCTATGGAGAATTCACCTGTAATAGGGTTGGCAGTATGTATTCCCATTGCTTCTGTAACGTATAAGCATTTATCTATCGTTTTGAATATCTCCTCAGGACTTATGACATCTGTCTTGGAGAGAGGCTCGATGTACAGATTCGATACCCCAACAGAGGGAAGTCCAGAAAATCCACTTCTTACGGCATTACCCGTGGATGTAACCCCATCCTTCTTTGCTGTGTAAGTGTTATAAAGATACTTGTGAAGGATACCCTCCTTTATTAAGATCTTTTCTCCTGAAGATACTCCTTCGTCATCAACAGGCCTGCTACCGAGCTTGCCGGGTAGAAGTCCATTGTCAATAATGCTTATCTTGTCGCTGATGACTTTTCCTCCCAACTTCCCTGATAAGAGAGATTTCCCTTTCTGGACGTTCTCTGATGATAGAGATGATGCAAATATTTCCATAAACTCGACAGCAACTGAATTATCGAGGACTACAGATGTCTTCTGGGCATTTATCCTTCTTGAACCGAGAAGCTGTAAAGCCCGTTTTGCAGCATTCCGGCCAATTTCCATGAAAGAGACTTCATCCAAAAACCTGGAGCCCATAAAATACCAGCCCATCTGTCTATCAAGCCCATCTTCTGCCATGACCATAATCTGTGATGTACATGTTGTTGAGGAATACTGCCTATCTACACCTTTAGAATTCATTATGACGATGTCTGAGGTGAGGAAAGTACCGCGTGCCTTTCTGATATTTCTTACCCTTTCATCCTCTTCATATGCTGACTTCTCAAGTAGAGAGACCTTTTCTACAGCTTCCTCTTCATCTATTGAACTTATCCTGGGATCAAATATTTCTACACTGCCTGGATCAGATGTTTCGGGTAGTTCTATATAGTCATCCCTGTCAACCCACCTTGCAGATTCTACAGCTTTATCCACAACAGACTTAATATCATTCCTGTCTGTTGAATAGGAAAATCCAAGTCTCCTATCTTTGATAACGCGAGAAGAATATCCAAAACTGAGGGATGATTCAAGGGCGTCAATCTTCTGGTCTTTTATCTCGATGGACAGTATCTTTGAAGACTTTATGTAGGCCTCTGCCTCATCTGCACCTTTATTCAGGGCAAGATGTATCACATTTTCAGCAAATTCCTTTTCAAGTCTCATAATATGTGGCAGAAGAGGTCTCAGATTCCCAGACGGTTACAGCAGAGAGATGAATGTTTTCATCATTTATTTTTTTTCTCAAGGAGTCATAGATCCATTTTGATATGTTTTCAGAGGAAGGGTTTTTTTCAGTAAAGGGGAATATTTCATTCAAGATAGTGTGGTCAAGAGTGGAAACAACTTCATTGGTAAGCCTTTTAAGCTCATGAAAATCAATTGCTATGTCTATTTCATTGAGCCTCTCTGCGTTGACAAGAACCTGTACTTTCCAGTTATGGCCATGAAGTCGTTCGCACTTTCCCTTATACCCTTTCAACTGATGGGCTGCTGAAAATGTTGTCTCTACCATAAGTTCAAACATAACGAGGATCCCTGATTTTATTACTGACAGGACACAGTTTACATTTTAACAGACTTCTTGAATATTGCAATATAGGGAAGATTCCTGAACTTGTTATCATAGTCAAGTCCGTAGCCAACGACAAATTCATTCGGTATCTCAAAACCTACATAATCAAGGGGAACATCCACCACTCTTCTTTCTCTTTTGTCCAGGAATACACATATCTTCAGGCTTTTAGGGCTTCTTGCAAGAACCCTTTCTCTTATCTGATTGAGGGTAATGCCAGAGTCAATAATATCCTCTATGAGGAGCACATCTTTGTCTGAAACATCTTCTCTAATATCATAATAGACCTTCACTTCTCCCGAGGTATCGGTTTTTATATAACTTGAGGCTACTATAAAATCAACTGTAAGGGGGACCTGAATAGCCCTGACCAGGTCTGAAAATAACATAAAAGCGCCTTTAAGGATTCCTACAACCAGAATATCCTTGTCAGCGTAATCATTTGATATTTTCTCTGCAAGTTCTTTAACCCGAGCCTGTATCTGCTCTCTTGTAAAAAGGGGCTTACCTATAACCATCAGATCCTCCTTTAAGTGAGCTTTTCAATATTAACCGTATTGAGTTCAAAATAGCAATCTACAAACCCCATCTTATTCCTCGGACTAAAACTCCTGACTTTTGACTGTGAACTCTCGACAGCATTTAAGGATGTTATAATAAATGTAAAGATAAGAGAGATGTCCATCAAAGTCTTTTACATCCCCTTCCGATACAGAGGGTCTACAGAGGAGCTTTTTAAAACAGCAGTTGAAAAAACAAAAGGCCCTGATTATTCAAGAATCCTCTATATTGCTCCTACATCGAGAAAGGTAAGGGATGCTCAACAGACATTTCATAGAATTACGGGGGGCTGTTACATCCCACCTGAGATGTTAACGATTAAACAGCTATCAAAGCGGATCTACGCTTTATACGGAGACAAAAACATCATATCTCATCAACTCATACCAGTCATAATCTCACAAATCTCTAACAAAGGAATAGGCTATGCATCCCTTATTGCTGATTTTATCAATGAGATTAAGCAGTATCATCCAGGTAAAGATTCTGTAACTATTGAGAGAGAATTAAAGGCTACTTTTTACGAACTCGGTGTCCCTGAGGAGGTATCCAATAGGGCTATGGAGGCCATAGCGCTCTTTAAGGAATATCAAGAAATTCTTGAAAGGGAGTCTGTTCTGGACGAAGATGATGTGATGGCGGTATGTCCTCTCCTGATTCAGAGGCATAAATGGAGCGCTGATAGGCTTATACTCGATGGGTTTTATGAACTTACCAGGTCAGAAGAGACGATACTGAAGGCCCTGATAGACAGAGCAAAGGACACCTTTATTTCAATGCCCTACGACGATAATTTAGTCGAAATAACAAATGGTTATGTAAACTTTATCAAAAATAACTTTAAATTTGAAGAGGTCTTTTTATCTGCTGAAGAAAAAGGGGCGGAGCCCTTTTATCACCCCTACCCGGGAGTTGAAGAGGAGGTTGAGGGAATTGCAAGATTTATAAAACACTCCTTCATATCAGGAAAGATAAGGGATTTAGAAAAAATAATAATTGCATTTCCAAGATTATACGAATATTCAGATATCATAGAACGCATTTTTAGAAGATACGGTATTAGCCATACTATCTCGACTTCTCAGCCTGCTAAAAAATCACGCCCCTTTCTTGACCTGATAGCACTTCTTGAATCAGTTGCCGAAGATTATCCGAGACTTTTTTTCTCCCGATTTCTTTTGTCACCGTATTTCAAAAATATACCTCAAGAGCTGAGAGAAGGGATTCCTGTACTCTGCCTCAGATCAGGGATCATAAAGGGGAAAGATGCATGGCTCAACCTGTCGAAGACACTCAACAGTCAGTCTACGACCCACGGGCAGTCAGTCTACGACCCACGGGCAGTCAGCCGCCTTTCACATAAAATTGAGAAAGGTCTTAAATGGATCTTCAAGAAACTCGCGCCACTTGAATCATTCAAGATCAATGGCACCTTCAGCCAATACAGTGAAATAATCAGTAAGATTCTGAATGACCTTGATTTTTCAAATCTCAGTGACCAGGAGACAGATCTCAGGGAACAGGTAATTGAGATTTTCAGAAAGCTCTCTTTTATTGATAACCTTACGCAACGTCTGTCTAAAACAAGTTATGGTACTGCTCCTAACTCCTTACTGCAGTTTACAGACGCTCTCAAACATATCCTTAATTCCACAGAAACAGAAATAGAAGGCACAGGTGTGCAAGTTATGGGTTTTTTCGAGCTGAGGGGAATCGAGGCAGAATATCTTTACTTAGGAGGTCTCAAGGATGGAGATCTGCCATCAAAGCCTGATATTGACTACATACTGCCTGACAGTGTAAGGACAAAGTTCGGCCTGGTAAACCTTAAAAAATATTTACTCCTTCAGAGATTTTTATTCTTGAGGACGATAGAATCAGCAAAAAACCTTCACCTATCCTATCCTTTAATGGAGAGTGATAGATTTTCTCTTCCCTCTCCATTACTCCCCTGGAATAGAGAGAGAAAAGAATTGGTTTCTGGAATCTTCTCAAAAGAAGAAGAATTATTGAGAAAAGGGAGAAGGCCTTTTGCATCATATATTTCAGAGATAGAAAAGGTAGGGGAAAAGTTAATCAGGGATAGATTTGGAGAAGATTCTTATATACGTGTTACTGACATAGACTCTTACAGGACATGTCCCAGAAAATTTTTTATTGAAAAAGTACTCCAGCTTGAACCTTTTGAGATAAAAGAATACAGAATCGAGGCTATGCTCCTCGGAACCATTGTCCATGAAATAATGCAGCTTCTCTTATCAACATCCTTTGCTGATGCCGAAGAACTCAGGGTAAAAGCAGAAGAGATAATAAAAAATATCCTTTCTCAGAAACCTGTAGAAACTTACTGGAAAAATCTGATTATGGATGCTTTCTTTTCTATCTTACCAGAAATATATGAACTCGAAAGCAACCTCATTGATGAAGGCTATTCATTTATTAAAGCTGAGTTTCCTGTTAAAGGCGAAATTATAAAAGGAATAAAACTGAAAGGAAAGATAGACAGAATAGATAGAAAAGTTCAAAGTTCGGAGTTCGGAGTTCGGAGTTCAAAGGAAAAGAAACTCGTTACGCATTACGCATCACGTATCACGGACTCTATTGAGCTTATTGATTATAAGACTGGTATAGCACAGATCAGGGGATCACAGGTGATAACAAAAGGCATAAATTTACAGTTATTCCTCTACGCAGCATTGATGAAGTCATTGGGATTTAAGGTGGAGCGTGTAGGCATATACTCTCTCAAGGATGTAAACCTATCTTGGATTCCGGGAAGGAATGACAGAAAATCTGGGCGAACGATAGAGGATTATATTGAGGTGAGCCTCAGATTTCTCGAGGAAACAGTATTGAAGATGAGGAGCGGAGATTTTTCAGCGTCTCCTCTGGTTGAACAGACATGCAGAAACTGCTTTGAAAGACCCTATTGTCCGTATGTACAAAAGACAGTGATGAGTGAAAAGACATGACAGAGATACGCAGAACTGACTTTCACCAGTGTATTGAACTGTATATGTTATTGCTAATGCGGTCATTAGTAAGATCACATACAACATCTGTGTACGTCATGCCCGAAGTTCTTAATCGGGCATCCAGCGTCTTTCTGGATTCCCCGGTCAAGCCGTGGAATGACAAGAATATGATCTTACTTATGAACTCCTTATTAATTTTCAAAGATCTCAAAAATTATTTAATATCTTTGGTTGTATTTTTGTCATGCTGGCTTGTCCGGCATCCATCAATAACCCCCTCTTTCCCACTTAAATTAAGGGGGATAAAAGGGGGGTACTCCGTCAAGCGGGAATGACAGACTATCATTGGAGCAGAGTCCGCTGTGAATAACAAAGTTATGGGA
>DASPRG010000108.1:0-5422 GCA_035624555.1 Thermodesulfovibrionales bacterium | reverse complement strand
ATGCTTTCAGAAGAGCAACGACAGAGGGCAGAGTCATTGAAGGTCATCAATAATAAAATAAAATCCTTGACCCCTGACCTCCTTGAAAAGTCTAAAGAAAAGTTCTGTGAGAGACTGAGGCTCATACTTGATGCGAAAGAGATGGACAGTATGAGGGTAATGCAGGAGGCTGCAATAATGGCCGAGAAACTCGATATATCAGAAGAGGTAAACAGGACAGAAAACCACATCAAACATTTCATAGAGACCCTCGACAAAGGGAACGTAATAGGGAGAAAGCTTGATTTTTTATTGCAGGAGATAGGCAGGGAAGCTAATACTATAGCAGCTAAATCAAGCGATTACATGATATCCAGCCTGACGGTGGATATGAAGATCGAGATTGAAAAGATGAGAGAACAGGTGCAGAATATACAATAAGGAGAAAGTTATGAAAAAGGGTGACTTAAGACCGGTACTTGTTAATATAGGCTTTGGCAATGCAGTGGCAAGCTCTAAGGTGGTAGCAATCGTTACCCCGGGTTCTGCGCCGATGAGGAGACTTCGAGAGGAGGCAAAAAAAAGAGGCAAACTGATTGATGCAACTGAAGGAAGGCGTACCCGCTCGATAATAGTTACAGACAGCGATCATATTATCCTTTCAGCGCTTCAGGCTGAAACTATCACTCAGCGATTCCTCGAAGATAAAGAAGCATTTGAAGAAGGTTAAAGGTATTCTTTTTATAGTCTCTGGACCTTCAGGTGCAGGAAAAACAACGCTCTACAAAGCAGTGATATCTATGCTGCCTAACCTTAAACACTCTGTCTCTTATACAACCCGCCCACCGCGTCCAGGGGAAGTTGATGATAGGGACTACACATTTGTCAGTAGAGACGAATTCATGGCAATGATTGATAAAGGTGAATTTGTGGAGCGGGCAGAGATTCATGGGAAGCTTTACGGTACCTCAAAGAAGAGACTCGATGAGATTGTAAATTCTGGTGTTGATGCAATCCTCGATATAGACATACAGGGGGCTGTTCAGCTCAGAGAAAAATATAAGGGAGGCATATACATCTTCATACTCCCACCATCTCTTGAGATACTGAAGGAAAGGCTCAGAAAGAGGTTGGTTAATTCAAAGGAAGAAATAGAAAAAAGGCTTAAAGTGGCGGTTGAGGAAATTAAAAAGTATCGAGAGTACGATTATGTTATAGTAAATAAAGTCTTCGAGGAGGCATTGAAAGAACTCGAGGCAATAATAATTTCACAGAGGGCCAGTACGAAGAGTGTTGACCCCGAGTGGATTGAAAGAAATTTTTTAACATAGGTTTGCCTAACACAGTAAGGAGGAAAAGATGGACATTGTTTCTCTGCCAATTGAATACGACAGAAAAAAGATTGATGGAAGATATAGGGTTGTAGCAATAGCATCTCAAAGGGCAAATGAGCTCTCTTTCGGGGTTAAACCCAAGATTAAGACAAAGGCAAAAAAGATAACAACTCAGGCCATTGAAGAGACAATAACGTACAGTATCGAATTCTTGACAGGCGAGCAGGCCAAAAAGGCTAAGGAAGAGGCAAGGAAGTTTGACTACAGAAGACTCCTCGAGGAAAGGCAGAAGGAAGCCGCGGGTGAGGAAGTCACAGAGCTCGAGAAAGACCTGAAGGTCTATCTCCACGAAAAGGAAGCAACAGACAAAAAGACCCTTGAGGACCTTTTCAGTGAGAGAAAAGAAGAAGGGTTTGAGGAATAAGTCTGTACTCCTTGGTGTAACAGGTGGGGTTGCGGCTTACAAGGCTGTTGACGTAATAAGAAGACTCAGGGAAGAAGGCGCTTCGGTCAATGTAATAATGACCGAAGCTGCTAAAAAATTTATAACACCCCTCTCTCTTGAAATTGCCTCTCAAAACAAGGTTTATTCTGATCTTTTTAGTGACCCCATGGCCCATATCATGTTGCCTACCCATGCAGATATCATGGTTATCGCTCCTGCCACAGCAAATACGATTGCAAAGTTTTCAAAGGGTATTGCTGACAATCTCCTCAGCACCTGTCTTCTTTCATTCATGGGAAAAATAGTTATTGCACCTTCTATGAACTGGAGAATGTACGAGAACCCTATTGTTCAAGAGAACTTGAAATATCTTCTATCCCGTGGAGTCATGCAAGTCGGGCCTGAAAGAGGAAGCCTCGCATGCGGAGAAGAGGGAATAGGAAGGATGTCAGAAGCCTCCGAGATTATTGAGACAATCAGGTCTGCCCTCAGCCCAAAAGACCTTGTGAAAGAAAAGATTATCGTGACTGCAGGTCCTACCAGAGAGTATCTTGACCCTATCAGATTTATATCAAACAGATCATCAGGAAAGATGGGTTATGCTATAGCAAGGGCTTCCTTAAGAAGGAGCGCAGAGGTAACCCTTATAAGCGGCCCTTCTCTATTAAGTCAACCGGGGGGGGTTAAATTCATTTCTGTAGAGACAGCGGTTGATATGTTCGATGCCATAAATCAAGAAGTGCCTTCATCAACAGTGCTGGTGATGTCTGCTGCTGTTTCTGATTTCATGCCTGCAGAAAAAGCAGAAGAGAAGATTGAGAAATCCGAAGAACTGCTTTTGAAATTACGCCAGACACCTGATATTATTTCTGAGATTGGGAAAAGGGAAGACAGGCCATTTATTATAGGTTTCGCAGCAGAGACAGGGAGCAAGATTGAACGTGCAAGAAAGAAATTAAAAGAAAAGAATATGGATATGATTATATTGAATGATGTTACGAAAGCAGGTTCAGGGTTTGATGTTGATACAAACAGTGTTGTCATTCTTGATAGAGAGAAGGAGATAAGCCTTCCCCTTTTGAGTAAGGATTCTGTGGCAGAGGCAATTTTGGACAGACTGGTTCAACTTAGAGCTTGACTTTTTGCTCTTTTTCGATAAAAATTTTGACATATTATGGTATCCCAGGAAATCGAGAGATTAAAAGAGAAGGTAGATAAAGACCCGAATTCAAAGCTCTTTGTACCTCTTGCCGAGGAATACAAAAAAGCCGGGATGCTCGATGAAGCCATAGATGCCCTTATGAAGGGACTTGAAAGACACCCGGGCTATATGAGTGCACGCGTTTCCCTCGGTAAGATCTATCTCGAAAAGGGGTTGCTCAGTGAGGCAAGTGCAGAATTGGAAAAGGTTGTGAGCGCTATCCCTGATAATCTGTATGCGCACAAAAAGCTCGCTGAAATTTATAGAGCCCTCAGTGAGAGAGAAAAGGCTGTAGAGGAATTCAGGAAAGTATTAAAACTGAACCCGACAGACGAAGATGCTGCACAAAGCCTTGCTATTCTCGAAGGGAGGTTTACCGTTCAACCCGAAGTAACAGAAATGGTAAAGGCCATGATAAAAGAAGAACAGCCATCTGAGGTCTCTACCAGCGAACCTTTAAAGGAATTGAAGGAATCTCCTTTCAAAGCGGAAGAAGTTTTTGGAGAAATGCTCGAAGAACAAGAAAGGCTTTCAGAAGAAGAAATACTTATATCCAAGGAAGTATTTGAAGAACCAGAGATTGCAGCAGAAGATATTCATGAGGCTCTGGGAAAAGGAATACTCGATGAGTCTCAGATAAACATAGGAGATGCAGATAGGTATATATCTCAAGGTAGATATGCAGAGGCCCTGAATGTATACAGGAGACTCCTCTCGATAGAACCCAGTAATGTTTATCTGTTACAGCGTGTTGAGGAACTCAGAGCCCTTTTGAAACTCCTCGGAAGAAGCAAGGAGGAATTGATATCAAGGATGAATGGCTTTCTTGATGGTATTAAAAAAAGGCGGGATGAGTTCTTCAGAACTCCTTAAAGGGAATGAAGGTCTTAGTTATCCATGGCCCTAACCTAAACCTCCTCGGAACGAGGGAGACTGATGTATACGGAACAAAATCACTCGATGAAATAAACCATGATATTCTTTCGCTCGCTTCAGACCTTGGCATCAATGTCAGGATACTGCAGCTTAACAGTGAGGGGGAGATACTTAATGCTATCCAGAAAGGTTCCTATGATGCCCTGATTATAAATCCTGCCGCTTACACACATACGAGTATTGCAATCAGAGATGCCCTTCTCGCAGTGGGCAAACCTTCGATAGAGGTACATCTCTCAAATATCCACCGACGCGAGGAATTCAGAAGGAGGTCTTTCATAGCAGATGTCGCTGTTGGGCAGATAAGCGGCTTTGGACCAGATAGTTATCTTCTTGCCCTCAGGGCAGCAAAAGGCATCCTTTCCAAATAAGAATAACCAAATTCCAAGCACCAATGACTAATATAAACGTAAGAAGTTAAGTTACATCACCCCCACCCTAACCCTCCCCCCTTGAGGGGGAGGGAAGGGTGAGGGGTACCATAGATTAATGCGTTCATATTAAATAATGACGAACCACCAAACACTAAACAATAATCAAACTTTTAAATTTATTTGGTTTTCGCAATTTGATTATTGGAATTTTACCAATTGAGTCATGATTAAAATGCCTGTTATTCATTACCTTACACGACTCACAAATTTGAGGCGATCTCTCAAAAGAAAGGGAATTGATGGTTTCCTCTTCACTGATATCAATAATATTCGATATCTCACTGGTTTTTCAGGCTCTTCAGCTCTTCTCCTCATCACAAAGAAAGAAAATATCTTTCTAACAGACTCCAGATATAAGGAGCAGGCAGAAAAGGAGATAGAAGGCTGGGATATTCTCGTAGGAAAACATAGGATGATTAAAGCTATAAAAGACCTCACTCGAAGGATGGGCATCAGGAAGCTCGGCTTCGAGTCTTCTGTTTCTTATGATTTTTTTAGAAAGTTATCAAGAGATTTAAACCTTAAACCCCTTAAAGGTTTGGTTGAAAGGTTGAGAGAAATAAAGGATTCGCATGAGATACATTTAATCAGAGACGCGATACGGCGTGCAGAGACTGCCTTTCTTGAAGTAAGGCCATATATAAAGCAAGGGGTGAAGGAAAGATCTATTGCCCTGCGACTCGAAGAGAGACTCAAAAAGAGAGGCTGCAGACATCTTCCCTTTGAAATTATCGTTGCATCTGGTCCGAATTCAGCCATGCCTCATGCAAAGCCAACAGAAAGGAAATTCATGAACGGTGATCTTATCATTGTGGACTGGGGTGGAGAAGCTGATGGATATTTCTCTGATATGACAAGGACATTGCTCATAGGAAATGGTGTCAATAAAAAGAAGGAGATCTATCAAATTGTATTAGAGGCAAACAAAAGGGCCGTTTCTGTATCTTCCCCGGGGATAAAATCTCAAGAGATAGACAGTTCTGCAAGGAATTTTATAAAAAAGGCAGGTTATGATGAGTTCTTTGGACATGGAACTGGCCATGGAGTCGGGCTTCAGGTCCATGAATTACCACAAATAGCACAGGATAAAAGA
>DASPRG010000107.1:0-2815 GCA_035624555.1 Thermodesulfovibrionales bacterium | reverse complement strand
TAAAAGAATATTCTCTCTGCCCAAATGTGTCAGGAAAGTTCTTGGAACAAAATAGCATATTGAGATTGTTTAAAACTTGAACAGTGCAATATGTCATGCTGAACCCTCGAAAATGTCATTCTGAACTTGTTTCAGAATCTCGTTGGGGCATTCATCTCTTGCTATTTCCTGACTTGTTGTAATGATTTTATTATTTTTTGTATAATTTTTAGATGAAGATAGTAATTTCAGAGATTCCCGAAGAGGGTTTAGATTTAGATCTTCAGGAGACAGTCCAACTTAATGGTGGTCTTTCACCAGTCCAGTCGCACCTGATAATAACAAAAATAGGCACTGAAGTTGTGGTAAGTGGTAATATACTGGCTGATGTAGAATTACAGTGTAGCCGATGTCTGAAGGATTTCAGGACTACGCTCACTATTCCGTTTGAGGCTATATATCATCCCATTGAGCATCTCAGAGAGGAAGAGAAACATGAGCTCAAGGTCGATGAACTTGACATGGGTTTTTACTCTAAAGATGACCTGGATCTGCTTGACCTCATAATGGAACAGATAATGCTTAATATTCCCATGAAGCCTCTGTGCAATGAGCTCTGTAAAGGAATATGTCTGCAGTGTGGGACAGACCTGAATGCTGGCACTTGCAGTTGCAGCACAAAAGAAATAGATCCCAGACTTGAAGTTTTAAAGAAACTGTTAAAATAATCAAGCAGTTTGTCTCGAAAATGTCATTCTGGCTTGTCCAAAAGTCCATGGGGCTTTAAAATATTTTCTGATGAAAGGAGTTAAAATTGGCAAATCCGAAACACAGGCATACAAGAGCAAGGAGAGATAAGCGTAGGGCCAACTGGAAAGGTCAGGTTCCGAATTTGAGCCTCTGCCCTGATTGCAATGAACTGAAGCAACCACACAGGGTATGCCTTCATTGCGGTTCATATAATGGTCGCAAAGTTCTTGAAGTAGTTGAAAAAGAAGCATGAGAATTGCCCTTGATGCGATGGGGGGCGATTACGCCCCTGCTGTCAATATTGAGGGCGCTATCGAGATCGTAAATGATATCGAAGGCATAAATATTATCCTCGTAGGTGATGAGTCTTCTATAAAAAGAGAGCTCGATAGCAAGAGATACATCCCGAACAGAATATCCATAAAGCACACATCCCAGGTCGTGGGAATGGATGAATCTCCTGCAGTTGCAATCAGAAAAAAGAGGGATTCATCTATAAGCAGGGCCATAGAGCTGGTGAAGAATGGTGAGGCAGACGCCTTTGTGAGTGCGGGGCACTCAGGCGCTGTCATGGCAACGGCGCTTTTACTCCTCCGTCCTTCTCCGGGTGTTGATAGACCTGCCATAGCAACCATTATGCCCACTCTGAAAGCTCCTTTTGTTCTCATCGATGCAGGTGCAAATCTCCATTGCAAGCCTGAAAATCTCTTCCAGTTTGGACTGATGGGAAGTGCTTACTGCAGAGCGATCTTCGAAAATTTAGAACCAAAAGTAGCCCTCCTTAGTATCGGAGAAGAGGACACGAAAGGAAACGAACTCACAAAAGAAGCATTCAAACTCCTTAGAAAAGCTGATATAAACTTTACAGGCAATATTGATGGCAAGGATATCTTTACGGGAATTGCTGATGTTGTTGTGTGTGACGGGTTTACAGGAAACATTGTGCTGAAGACAAGTGAAGGTCTCGCAGATGCGATCGTAAAAATACTCAAGAGAGAGATTGCTGAACAATCCGTGGGGAGGATTGGATACCTTTTGATGAAGTCTGCATTAATAAGTTTTAAGAAAAAGACAGATTATGATGAATACGGAGGAGCGCCTCTCCTCGGAATAAATGGGACCTGTATCATAAGCCATGGAAGATCAACAGCAAAGGCAATAAAAAATGCCCTGAGGGTTGCAGCAGATTTCTCTAAGAAAAAGGTGCATGAAGTTATTGCATCTGAAATACAAAAAGGCATGGTAACAAAGATTGAGAAGTAGGATTATCTCTACAGGTTCTTACCTTCCGGAAAAAATTCTCACAAATGCTGACCTTGAAAAAATGGTTGATACCTCTGATGAATGGATTACAGATAGAACCGGGATCAAGGAACGCAGAATAGCGAATGGAAACCAGGCAGCATCAGACCTTGCATATGAGGCATCGAAAGTAGCCCTTGAAAGAGCTGGCTTAAAGGCAAAAGATATTGATCTCATCATTGCAGCAACAGTAACAGGTGACATGCCTTTTCCATCAACAGCCTGCATTCTCCAGGATAAACTCTGTGAAAAGAACGCAGCTGCCTTTGATATCAATGCAGCCTGCTCAGGATTTCTGTATGGACTATATATTGCAGATGGTTTTATACGATCAGGAATGCATAAAAGGATCCTTGTTGTTGGCACAGAAGTACTTTCAAAGATTACCGACTGGAATGATAGAACTACATGTGTCCTCTTTGGTGACGGTGCAGGTGCAGTAATCATTGAGCCTACCGAAGAAAACAGGGGGATTATATCAATGTCTATCAACTCTGATGGAAGTATGTGGGAGCTGCTCTATTTACCTGGTGGTGGTTCGAGATTTCCTTCATCAAAGGACTCCATTGATGGAGGGCTTCATTATATCAAGATGAAGGGTAATGAAACATTCAAGTTTGCCGTCAGGACATTGGAAGATCTTGTCGTTAAGATCCTAAAAGAGAATAAGTTAAAGCCTTCACAGCTTTCGCTTCTGATACCTCATCAGGCAAACCTGAGAATAATACAGGCAACTGCTGATAGACTTGGCATTCCGATGGATAAAGTCTTAGTGAATCTCGAC
>DASPRG010000096.1:0-4687 GCA_035624555.1 Thermodesulfovibrionales bacterium | reverse complement strand
TGTTGTGGCTATTGACTCATACGGCCCGATTACTGATAACGCTGGAGGTTGCGCTGAGATGGCAGAATTACCCAAGGAAATTCGCGCAATAACAGACCCGCTCGATGCAGTTGGGAATACAACAAAGGCAGTTACAAAGGGTTACGCTATTGGCTCGGCAGGTCTTGCTGCACTCGTGCTATTTGCAGAGTATTCAAGATCCTTTGGAGTAACATTAGCCTTTGACCTCTCAAACCCGATGGTTCTGGCAGGTCTGTTTATTGGGGGACTGCTTCCTTATTACTATGGCTCTCTCCTCATGGAGGCGGTTGGGAAGGCTGCCGGTGGTGTTGTGGATGAGGTCAGAAGACAGTTCAGAGAAATACCGGGGATCATGGAATTTAAGGCAAAGCCTCAATACGGAACCTGTGTTGATATCGTCACAAAGGGCGCAATAAGACAGATGATGGTTCCTGCCCTTATACCTGTAGTGGTTCCTGTTGCAGTGGGTGTTTTTATTGGTAAGGAGGCCCTCGGTGGTATCCTTATTGGCAGTATCATAACAGGACTCTTTCAGGCAATAGCTATGACAAGTGGCGGAGGTGCCTGGGACAATGCCAAGAAGTTCATAGAAGATGGTATGTATGGCGGGAAAAAGTCTGATGCTCATAAGGCTGCAGTCACCGGTGATACAGTTGGTGATCCATATAAGGATACTGCAGGTCCAGCAATTAACCCCATGATTAAGGTTGTTAACATCGTTGCATTGCTGATTGTGCCACTTATCAAGTAGAAGGTAGTTTACAAAAAGGCCGGCAGCGTGCTGTCGGCCTTTTTGTTTTTAGCTCACATAGCCTATCATGACAAAATAGGGCAGAGGGAGTTTATGCTAAAATAAAAAATATATTGATCAAAACAGAGAGGTATTGCAATGAGTTCGGGGATCTACCTTCCTTTATTATTTATCCTTGGTTCGGTGATCGGGATTGGGCTTGTTTATTACATACTTCGATTGAAAAGGATAAGGTTAAATAAATTAGATGAAAAAACCCTCTTGCTCAGATTGCCCTTCTTAGGTACCATAGAGGCTGAGGAACCAAAAGAATATCGGGGTATCTTCGTGAAGGACGTTTCAGAAGCATTGGATAAGATAAAGTTTTTTCAAAGCCTTATGGATCCACATATAATGCTGGACTATGCTAATGACTACAATCTAAATTACATAGGCATAGAAGGTGATGTGGATGGCTCATGGAGCAACGGGAGACTCGCCTACAGCACCCTATCTAAAGGACAGAATGGCGGTTACAATATTTATCTTAATCCGGATCTGGATCGTGAGGCTGTATGTGAGCGTTTGAATGAACAGTTAAGTATAGAAATTAGGCCTGAGGAACTCTATACCTTTCTTTTCCTTCATGAAATAGGACATACAAGGAAGGCGGGGAATGAGTGTTACTTTACTGCAATGGTAAATCATTCATTATCTGGTGGAAGAAGAGCTGCACGCAGAAGGCGTGAGCTGAAAAATGTTTATATTAGATCTGAAAAATTCGCTGATGATTTTGCCATTCAAGAACTTTTAAAATTGAGACAGAAAGGATTGAACTGAAATGCCATTACCAAGTATGAAAGATGTGGAGCCAACAAAACTTTCCCTGGATTCCAGATTTAAGTTCAGATGCCACAAAGGAATTAAGTGTTTCACGAAGTGCTGCAGTAATATCAATATTCTGCTCACTCCGTATGATATTGTGAGGATAAAAAAAAGACTCGGGATATCCTCTGAAGAATTCCTCGAGAAATATACCTATATGGAAATTGATGATAAGTCTACGCACCCTCTCGTAAGGCTGAAAATGCTGGACAATGACGAAAAGAAATGTCCTTTTGTTACACCTGATGGTTGTACTATCTATACAGATCGGCCTGCAAATTGCCGATATTATCCCATCGGTCAAGGGACCGTGAGAAAAGGTACAGATGGAGGGCCAATCAATGAGGAATTTTATTTCTTTATTAGAGAGCCATATTGCCTTGGTTATCAGGAAGACACCGAATGGACAGTGCAGTCATGGAGAGATGACCAGGAAGTAAGCCTCTATGATGAAATGAACAGGGAGTGGAAGGAGATTCAATTAAGGAGAACTCCTTTTGCGAAAGAGCTTGATAGTAATAAACAGGCTCAGATCTATACAGCGAGCTATGATATGGACAGATTCAGGAGATTTGTATTCGAGAGCAGGTTTCTTGAAGTCTTTGATATTGATAAGGAAGAGATTGAGAGGATAAAGATTGACGAGATTGCATTAATGAAATTTGGGTTTAAATATATAAAATTTCTCTTAATGCTCGAAGACGCTTTAAAGTTAAAGAAAGAGTATATAAAGACTTAAAAGAATAATAAATAAATCCGAAAAGGCAGGTAGCCTGCCTCAAAAACTTTACAAAGCGATGATTTATTTTAAGATGTTTTATTTCATATTAATGATTACTGTTATACCTTGCTGTCTTTAAATCTGCTTGGGCCAATACTTCAAGGTATCGCTGGTAAAGTTTTTTCGTCAAATCTACCTGCCTTAATCAGGAAATTCATACAACTGATTAGAAATCTATTTCGATCAGGAGGTTTTTCATGCCAGATATAAAGAAGATGTACCGTATTATTATGGCTGATCATTTTCCTGCTGAGATGGTGATAAGATTCGGGGATCAGACCTTGGTATACAGGAAAAGGACGTGGAAAATACCTGATAGCAAAACAGGGGAAGTAGTCGAAAAAGGGCTTCGTTACGGCGAAAATCCTGGCCAGGAGGCTGCGCTGTATGAATTGATTAATGGAAATTTGTCTCTTGGAGGGTGCCAGTTTATAGAGCCAGGGAAAGGCCTCATTAGCAGCATTAAAGAAGTGGATATGATTCAGGCAGGCAAACATCCTGGGAAGACAAATCTCACAGATCTCGATAATGGCCTGAATGTTATCAAATATTTAATGGACAGTCCTGCTGCGGTAATCTTAAAACATAATAACCCCTGTGGAGCCGCATACGGTACATCACTGGCTGAGGCATATGATAAAGCTAACATGGCAGACCGCATAGCAGCATTCGGAGGATGTCTTGTTGTGAATAGGGCAATGGATAAAAGTTCAGCAGAAATGGTCAGTAACAACTATCTTGAGGTTGTGGCTGCACCCGAGTTTGAAGAGGGGACGATAGATATCCTATCAAAAAGGAAAACCCTGAGGATCATCAGAATAAACAAGATTAAAGATTTAGAAAAATATAGAACACTTCGTTTTGTTGACTTCAAATCATTAATTGATGGTGGCATAATAGTTCAGCAATCTCCGATCAATAAAATAAAAACGAAGGAGGACTTCTCACCTGCCAAAGCAACTTATCAGGGGAGAGAATATGTTGTAGAAAGAGTTCCTACGGAAAGGGAATATGACGATATGCTCTTTGGGTGGAATGTGGAGCAGGGTATTACATCTAACTCCGTAATCTATGTTAAAGATGGCGTAACAGTCGGTATCGGTACCGGTGAGCAGGACAGGGTAGGTGTGGCTGAAATTGCAATCTTCAAGGCTTATACCAAATATGCTGATGCCTTGTGTTTTAAAAAATATGGTGTTCCTTACAAGACGTTTGAGCTTGATGTGAAGAATGGCAAACGGGATAAGAACGCCCTTCGCGAGATTGATAAAGAGACAAAGAAAAAAAAGGCAGGCTTGAGAGGCTCGGTAATGGTCTCCGATGCCTTTTTCCCTTTCAGGGATGGTGTTGAAGTTGGGATCAAACAAGGTATCTCAGCGATCGTTCAGCCAGGAGGTTCAGAGAGAGATTTCGAATCCATAATTGCCTGTAATGAAGCAAATCCAAAGGTGACCATGGTATTTACAGGCCAACGCGCATTTAAACACTGAATATTTCCATATCTATATCCACCCCACACTCTTCAGGGGATATTTAAAGATAATCTCATGTCTTTGAAATAGTATAATGAATCTACGCAGAGATTAAGACTTTTCACGGCTGAAGAAATGAAACGTACTGAAGTAAAAAATACTGGTTATCTAAAACCCTCAAGACTCTCTTTCTCAGATGGTGAGAAAATGTATGATTGGCTTCCACCACTCCTGAATGCCTATTACATAGTTGATAAGGGCATGGCTGAGGCTATTAAGAGGGAGATGAAAAAGAAGAGAAAGTTAGCCTGTGGTAGAGGCTGTTCAAGCTGTTGTAAAACTCATCAGACCATCCCTGTCTACCCGCTTGAACTTATAGGCATCTCATGGTATGCCACAGAAAAAGTATCAGGGCCCGATCGAGAAGCACTCAAGAATCAGCTTAGATCTTACAAAAAAGACGACACATGCCCATTTTTACTGAACGGCATCTGCCTTGTACATCCTATGCGGCCTATTGCGTGCAGGCAATTTATTGTTTTTGGTGAGCCCTGTGCCGAGAACGAAGACCCTTATTACACAAGACTGGAAGACGTACTTCCACCCGTTAAGAGGTATGTAGACCAGGCCTTTTTCATTATGCTTCCTTTTTATGGAGTGAAAGATGAATCCGAGCGACGCAGGATTATTCAGAGCGGGGCTGTGCATAAGCTCGTCAAGCTCATACAGACCTGCAACTGGAAGAGCCTATCTGACAGGATGGATGAGTTTGATAGAAATAGATCAGGTTAATCCAAA